>DXDB01000086.1 GCA_019115705.1 Candidatus Tetragenococcus pullicola
AAAATATCGATATAAAATAACGGTAACTTATAATAATATGACAGACCAAATATAACCACAATTTCGATTCAAATAACGGTAAAAATATGATTTAAAAAATATCAACAGTTTTTCATAAATCATTCAGGATAAATTTTCTGCAATTATTTCTTTACTAATTCTTTTTTATTGCCAGAATTCATTAAAAACGGTACTAAAAAAATAAACAAAATCAAAAGGAAGGATGCTTTTATTTCTAAAAATAAAATTACTTATAAACAAATAATTTACTTGTGTTTTTTTACAAAAGAATTTATTCTAATACAGTGTATTCTCAATGGAGATGATAATCGAGAATACACAAATAGAAGAAACGTGAGAAGGAGAAGTCAAAAAATTAGACCTCTTCTTTCATTAATAAGGAGTGGTGATTTGTGGGAAAGCCGATTATTTCGTTTCACAATATAGTGAAAAGATACGATGACGAAGAAGAAGCTGTTTTAAAAGACGTCAGTTTTGATATAGAACAAGGAAAATTTTATACGTTGTTGGGACCTTCTGGGTGTGGAAAAACCACGATTTTACGAATCATTGCTGGCTTTTCAGAGGCAACAGAAGGTGATCTTTACTTTGAAGGAAAGAAGATAAATGAAGTACCAGCCAATAAGCGTCAAGTGAATACCGTTTTTCAAGATTATGCCTTATTTCCTCATATGAATGTCTTTGATAATGTGGCATTTGGTTTGAAAATAAAGAAAATAGCAAAGAAAGAAATTACAGAAAAAGTAAAAGAAGCCTTACGTTTAGTCCAATTACCCGGCTATGAAACTCGTGAAATTAGTGAAATGTCTGGAGGACAACGACAACGGGTCGCAATCGCTAGAGCTATTGTCAATGAACCAAAAGTTTTACTTTTAGATGAACCACTTTCAGCATTGGATTTGAAATTGCGTCAAGATATGCAATATGAACTGCGGGAGTTGCAACAACGATTAGGTATCACTTTTATTTTCGTTACTCATGATCAGGAAGAAGCCTTAGCGATGAGTGATGAAATCTTTGTTTTGAATAAAGGGGAAATTGTTCAAAGTGGAACACCTGTGGACATTTATGACGAACCAATCAATCATTTTGTGGCCAATTTTGTTGGAGAAAGTAATATCGTGAATGGGAGTATGCCTGAAGATAATCAAGTTGAATTTTTAGGAAAAGTTTTTGAATGCGTCGATGCTGGAATGCGAAAAAATGAACCGGTTGAAGTGGTAATTCGGCCCGAAGATTTGAGTTTAACAACTGTTGAAAAAGGAAAACTAACTGTAAAAGTCGATACACAATTATTTCGAGGCGTTCATTATGAAATTATTTGCTATGATGAACAAGGAAATGAATGGATGGTCCACTCAACGAAAAAAGCTATTGCTGGAAATCGAGTTGGCTTAACCTTTGAACCTGAAGATATTCATATTATGCGTTTTAATGAATCGGAAGCAGAGTTTGATGCCCGGCTTGAAAGTTATGAAGAGTAGGTGAAAATCTATGACAAAATTTAAACAAGTTTATACGATTCCTTATGTCATTTGGTTAGTGTTATTTGTGGTTGCACCTGTGTTGTTGATTGTTTACCAATCCTTTTTTTCTATGGATGGAACTTTTACATTAAGCAATTATCAAACTTATTTTACTTCTGCTAAATATTTAATGATGACACTTAATTCTGTCTGGTATGCTTTATTGATTACTTTCAGTACTTTATTAATTAGTTATCCTGCTGCTTACTTTTTGACTAAATTAAAACACAAAGATTTATGGCTGTTACTAATTATTTTACCGACTTGGATCAACTTATTATTAAAAGCCTATGCTTTTATTGGGATTTTTGGAATTCACGGGAGTATTAATAGTTTTTTAGGTTTTTTGGGAATGGCTCCTAAGCAAATTTTATTTACAGATTTTAGTTTTTTAGTTGTTGCTACTTATATTGAGATTCCCTTTATGATTCTGCCCATTTTTAATGCACTAGAAGAAATTGATCCTTCGTTGGTCAGTGCGAGTCGTGATCTCGGTGCTAATAATATAGAAACATTCCGACGGGTCATCTTTCCTCTGTCTTTAAATGGCGTCAAAAGCGGTGTCCAGGCTGTTTTTATTCCCTCCCTGTCTTTATTTATGCTGACACGTTTAATCGGTGGAAACCGTGTGATTACTCTGGGAACAGCTATTGAACAACATTTTCTAGTCACGCAAAATTGGGGGATGGGTTCTACAATAGGCGTGATTTTAATTATTGCTATGTTTTTCGTGATGTTTTTGACGGCTGAAAAGAAAAAAGGAGGCCACCATAAATGAAAAAAATCAAGGGATCCCATCTTTATCTAACGCTGGTTTTTATCGTTTTGTATACGCCTATCTTTTATTTGATTTATTATTCTTTTAATGAAGCGGGCACTATGAATCATTTTACCGGGTTTACCTGGGAACATTATCAAGCGGTCTTTTATGACAGTCGTTTGTTGATTATTGTTTTGAATACGTTCATGTTGGCTTTTTTATCTGCCTTGATCGCAACAGTGATCGGGACAATAGGTGCGATGATGGTTTATTATTCTAAGAAACGGTCGCAACGAAATTTATTGCTTAGTTTGAATAATATTCTCTTGGTTTCTCCAGATGTTATCATTGGTGCAAGCTTTCTGATATTTTTTACCATGGTGGGCACCGTTTTTAAAAATTTTCACTTAGGCTTTCTTAGCGTTTTACTTTCTCATGTAGCATTTAGTATTCCCATTGTGGTTTTGATGGTTTTACCTAAATTACAAGAAATGAAAGACTCTATGGTGGATGCTGCCAGAGATTTGGGAGCCAATAATTTACAAGTGGTCAAAAATATTATCTTACCTTTTTTATCACCAGGGATCATTGCAGGATATTTTATGGCCTTTACTTATTCCTTAGATGATTTCGCTGTGACTTTCTTTGTGACAGGAAATGGCTTTAGCACCTTGTCTGTAGAAATTTATTCACGTGCTAGACAAGGAATTAGTTTAGAAATTAATGCGTTGAGTACGCTAGTTTTCTTATTTTCACTTGTTTTAGTTATCGGTTATTACTTCATTAGTAAAGAAAATACACGGAAATTATCGCATAGAAATCATTTTAAAAGAGAGGTGCCACCTATCCAATGAAAAAATTACAATCCTTAATGGTGGGGATCATTTTTATCATTTTGATTTTGCTCTTTGGGGTGAGGCAATTGGAAAAATCAAACGGCATGTCTGGCGCAAAAATAATTAACATGTACAACTGGGGCGATTATATCGATCCTAGTTTGATAGAAAAATTTGAAAAAGAATCAGGATATAAAGTGAACTATGAAACTTTTGATTCAAATGAAGCGATGTTCACTAAGATACAACAGGGGGGAACATCTTATGATATTACCATTCCCAGTGAATATATGATTCAAAAAATGATTAAAGAAGATCTGGTCAATAAATTGGATTCTTCTAAGATCGAAGGGATTGAAACTATCGATCCTCGTTTTTTAAATCAGAGTTTTGACCCACAAAATACCTACTCCATTCCTTATTTTTGGGGAACATTGGGAATTGTTTATAATGATAAAATGGTAAAAGAAGGGACAATTACAACTTGGAATGATTTATGGAATCCTGAATTAAAAAATAATCTAATGTTGATTGATGGGGCTCGAGAAGTGATAGGGGTAGGACTGGATAGTCTTGGTTATTCATTAAATACTAAAAATAATCAGGAATTAGAAGAATCCATTCAAAAATTACGAAAATTAACCCCGAATGTGAAAGCCATTGTCGCCGATGAAATCAAAATGTATATGATAAATGAAGAAAGTGCAGTAGCCGTTACTTTTTCTGGAGAGGCCGCTGATATGATGGCAGAAAATGAGCATCTTCATTATGTCATTCCAGAAGAAGGTTCCAATTTGTGGTTTGATAATATGGTGATTCCTAAAACTTCGAAAAATACAGAAGGCGCTTATGACTTTATCAATTTCATGTTGCGACCTGAAAATGCCGCTCAGAATGCCGAATATATTGGTTATTCTACGCCGAATAAAGCAGCATTAAATTTGTTGCCAAAGGAAGTAACCAAAGATGAACAGTTCTATCCTTCTGATGAATTACTTTCTCATTTAGAAGTTTATGAAGATTTAGGGTCAGAGTATTTGGGGATTTATAATGATTTATTCCTTGAGTTGAAGATGTATCGGAACTGAATATCTTGTAATTGAACAAATAAACTCCAAAAAAATCGAAACGGTGCTTTAGTGTTTAGTTTCTATTTGAAGCTTTGGTAGACCTGAGACAATGGCTCAGGCTGCCAGACTTCAAATAATATAATCGTGTAGTGTACGGGTTGGTTGGCAAATTTAGCCATGACTAGTTACCACAAGCTATTTTTAATGATAAAAAAATATTTTTATCAATTGACAAACCCTTAAAACTTCTTTAGAATTGTTTTAACTAAAAGTTCTTTAACCATGTACTGTGAGACATGGAAGAATGTCATGATTTTAAGTTATCCTATGATTAGATTTATTTATGAAAATTTTTGGGAAAACTTTTTATACTTATAACATTCTTTTTGTGATCAACAGCTACTAGGCTTGTTGATTTTTTTGTGTAAAGAAAGGAGAAGAATTGAAAAAGGCCAAAGTCTTTTAGCGTTATCTTAATAATCATGAGAATAAAATTAATAAAGTGTGACGAGAGCACACATTAAGGAGAAAGCACATGAATAATTTAAACAAGAACGATAAAAAAGCACTGTTTGCTTCTATCTTTGCTTCAGGATTGGATGACTTAAATGTAATGTTTCTATCGTTTACTCTAGGATCAATCATTACACACTTAGGTTTAACTGGGGTACAAGGAGGTTTTATATCAACAATTACCAATTTAGGCATGTTAGCAGGCGGCTTATTCTTTGGTGTACTAGCCGATCGTTATAATAAATTTAAGGTTTTTAAGTTGACAATTTTAGTCTTTTCAATTGCGACTGGTCTGATTTTCTTTACAGAAAGTATTAATTACCTCTATATTATGCGTTTTATTGCCGGAATCGGCGTTGGGGGACAATATGGTGTAGCTATTTCTATTATGGGGGGAATTGTACCAAGTGACAAATTAGGGCGTGTTAGCTCTCTAAATGGAATCATGGGACAAGTAGGATCTATTGGTTCCGCAATGCTAGCAAGTTTAATTGCACCTTACTTTGGTTGGAAAGGATTGTTCTTGTTTGGTCTATTACCAATCATTTTTGTCTTGTGGATGCACGTTGCTATCGATGAAAAAAATATTACCGATCGAGGGGCGAACATCGCTACAGACAAGAAAGAAAAAGCAAGCATCAAAGAGTTGTTTGCAACTAAGAAGCTAACCCATCAAACTCTAGCGTTAATGCTAATGACAACGGTGCAAATTGCAGGTTATTTTGGTCTAATGAATTGGCTGCCAACCATGATGCAACAATCGCTAGGTATCAAAGCTAGCTCAAATTTGTGGATGGTTTCAACAATTTTAGGAATGTGTGTAGGAATGCTAGTGTTTGGAAATATCTTGGATCATTTTGGGCCCCGTTTAGCTTATGGTATTTTCTTAACTTGCTCGATGCTTTCTGTTTATTTTTTCACCTATGTAAATTCTATGACAAGTTTATTAATTGGCGGTGCCATTATGGGATTTTTTGTAAATGGTATGTTTTCTGGATATGGCGCAGTGTGTACGCGTTTATACCCTCATCATATTCGCACGATTGCCAATAATACTATTTTAAACGTAGGTCGTGCTGTGGGTGGATTTTCTTCTGTTATTATCGGTTTTATCCTTGATAATGCGGGTGTAACACAGGTCATGTTGTTTATTGCAAGTTTATATATTTTGAGTTTTGTAGCAATGCTAAGTATTCCAGCTTTACAAAGTAAAAATTATGCCAAAACTGGTGTTACAAAAACGACTGAATCACTCGTTTAATTAGAATAAAAAAATCCTTGACTTGAAAAACAGCTATATTTTTTCAAGTCAGGGATTTTTTTTAACCAATAAAGTAGGGGGATGTATCACCGAATCGCATGGTAGCCATAAACAAAAAGTGATGATCCTAAACATGGTGTTGACTCAGAAGAAACAAAAAGTAATGACCCAAGCATGGTATTGAGCCAAAAGAATCAGAAGGTTATGTCTACGAACCACGTGGTGAGCTATAAGAATAGATTCGTATGGTATAAAATAAAAGTGAAAGGAATTTTATTTCTTTTCACTAAATTTAACGATAAAAAAATACCTTCCAATAAAGGAAGGTATTTAAGAGTTTTAAATTAGATGAGTGTATCTAATTTAGTATGTTCTAATCCTAAGTCATGAGCAACTGCCTCATGGACTAGTTTTCCTTGGTAAGTGTTTGTTCCACGATACAAAGCAGTATTTTCTTTCAATACTTCTTCAAGTGGTTTACCAGCAAGAAGTTTAGCAAAACGAACCGTTGCATTACTCAATGCATAAGTAGCTGTTTGAGCTACAGCACCAGGCATGTTTGCTACAGCGTAATGAAGTACGCCTTCTTCAACATAGGTTGGATCATCATGTGTTGTAACATGTGTTTCTGTTTCAAAGATTCCGCCTTGATCGACAGCCACATCGACAATTACAGAATGATCTGGCATATCAGCAACCATTTCACGAGTAACAAGAGTAGGTGCTTTATGACCTGGCAATAAGACAGCACCAATTACTAAATCAGCCGTCTTCAGTTGTTCAGCTATATTGAAGCTGTTAGAAACTAAAGTTTGCACATTTCCTTGGAAAAGTTCGTCAAGTTCTTTCAAACGATTGACATTGACATCTAAAATTGTAACGTTTGCTCCAAGACCATTAGCGATTTGAGCTGCATTTGTACCAACAACGCCACCGCCGATAACAACGACATTGCCTTGGCGTACGCCTGGAACGCCTGCTAAAAGAATTCCTTTACCGCCTTTAGGACTTTCTAAGAACTCAGCTCCGATTTGTGCAGCCATACGTCCAGCAATTTCACTCATAGGAGAAAGTAATGGCAAACTATTATCTTCTAATTGTACATTTTCAAAAGCAATCGCATTTACTTTAGCTTTCATTAATGCTTGAGCAGCCGGTTTGTTGGCAGCTAAATGTAAATAAGTAAATAATAATAATCCTTCACGGAAATATTTATACTCTTCTTCAAGTGGTTCTTTCACTTTGATGACCATATCTTGTGCCCATACTTTGGCCGGATCATCGGAAATCGTTGCGCCTACTTCAGTGTAAGCTTCGTCTGAAATGGCTGAACCAGCACCAGCATTTTTTTCAACCATGACTTCATGGCCAGCTTGTATCAATTCATGAACGCCGGTTGGTGGCAAGCTCACACGATTTTCATTATTTTTGATTTCCTTTGGTATTCCGATCTTCAAATAAATCACTCCAATTTTTAATATGTCCCAAGTATATAAGAAATACGATCCAATTTCAAAAATCAGAACTGAGACATGATCATTATAAGACAATTTTTTGTTATTTTAAGCAATGTTTTTATAAAAGCATGAAAAAGTTCAGAATCTTTTCGATAAAACCATCACAAGCCTTTCAGTCCTTTGCAAAGCTTTCATGAAAATCTGTTATTATTAAGAATTTCTTAAGGGACAGAAAAATGTTATTCTCAATTGTTCATAAAATTGGACTAGCATTATTCTGTGCTAGTCCTTTCTTCTAATTCAAGCGTCAATTGCTCCCATTTTTCTAATAACTTTTCTTCCTTTTCTTTTGCAGCTTCGATTGATTGATTCAATTCATTCAGACGGATATGGTCATTTAAAACTTCTGGATTGACCATTTCTTTTTCCCAATTTGAAATATTCTCATCAATTAAGAGTGTTTGTTCTTCTAACTCTTCGATTTTTCTTTTTAATTTCCGTACCTCTTTTTGCTTTTCTTTTTGTTCTTGAAACGATTGCTTGCCTTTTGATACATTGTGCTCAGTTGTTTTTTCATCAAGAAGTAAATGAAGTTCTTCTTCTTCACGTTTCTTTTCTAAGTAATAATCATAATCTCCTAAATAAAGTTTGCTGCCATCTTTGGAAAGTTCGATTACTTTGGTTGCAATACGGTTAATGAAGTATCGGTCATGAGAAACAAAGAAAATCGTACCTTCATAATCAATTAGCGTATTTTCAAGTACTTCTTTGTTATCGATATCTAAATGATTGGTAGGTTCATCTAATAATAAGAAATTGTCTTGTTGCATCGCCAATTTTGCTAAAGCAACGCGAGCTTTTTCGCCACCGCTTAACAAAGCAATTGGTTTTTCGACATCATCACCAGAAAACAAGAAACTACCAAGCACACTGCGAATATCACCTTCTGCGATCATGGGGTGTTCATCCCAAAGTTCGTGTAAAATGGTTTTATTAGCGTTTAGTTCTGCTTGTCCTTGATCATAATAGCCAATGGTGACATTGGCACCTAATCTTTTTTCACCTTTAATGAAAGGAATTTCTCCAATGATGGATTTTAATAAGGTGGATTTTCCGATACCATTTGGCCCAACTAAGGCAATAGCTTCTTGTCGTCTAATGTCAAGATTGATTGGTTCTGAAAGAATCTCTTCATTAGAGTATCCAATCGCAGCGTCTTCTACCTGTAAGACGATATTACCTGAAGTTTTTTCAATATTAAATAGAAAGTTGGCTGATTTTTCAGCTCCTTGGGGACGGTCTAAACGATCCATTTTCTCTAATTGCTTCCGACGACTTTGCGCACGTTTTGTTGTGGATGCTCGGACAAGATTCTTGGCAACAAAATCTTCCAGCTTATTTATTTGTGCTTGTTGTTTTTCATAGGCTTTCCAGTCGCTAGCCAGTTGTTCTTCTTTAAGTTCTAAATAGCGAGTATAATTGCCTTTATAATGATGCATTTTGTGCCGACTTAGTTCATAAATTTCGGTTACTACTTGATCAAGAAAATAACGGTCATGACTGACAATGACCAAGGCTCCCGAATAACTTTTTAAATACGTTTCTAACCAGTTTAATGTTTCGATATCCAAATGATTGGTAGGTTCATCTAAAATTAGTATATCTGGTCGTTGAAGTAATAATTTTGCTAAAGCTAAACGTGTTTTTTGTCCGCCAGAAAGTGTTGCAATCGCTTGGTCATAAAATGAAGGATCAAAATTAAAACCATGAAGAACAGTTCGAATTTCACTTTCATAGCCATACCCATTTCTTTCTTGAAAGTCATGAGAAACTGAGTCGTATTCTTTTAAAATTTGTTGATATTCTTTGGTCTTGGGGTCGCTTCTACTGATGATGGCTTCTAAATCATGCATATGCGTTTCCATTTGTCGAATTTCTTTAAAAGCATCTAACATTTCATCCCAAACGGTTAGATTTGAAATCAAACCAGTATCTTGGGCAAGATAACCGAGAGTGGCCGTTTTATTCTTAGTCACACTTCCTTCATCTGGTGCTTCAATACCAGCAATGATTTTTAACAAGGTTGATTTTCCAGCCCCGTTTCTGCCGACTAATCCGATACGACTATGTGAGCTGATTTCAAAATAAATATGATCAAATAAACACTCAGCTCCAAATAATCGTGCCACTTGATTTGCTTGTAATAATATCATTTTTTCCTCACTTTATTCATTGTATTTCCATTGTTTTTTGATGAAATAGTTAGCATTAGTCTATCATAATTTGAACCTGTTAGAAAGAACGAAAGGAAAGGGAGAAAAAAATATCGAAATTGTGAGCAATCAAATTGCTTTTTATTATAGGTATCTGCTATTATACTATATGTACTAGTGAAGTATTCACAAACGGAGGGTAAAAAATTGAAAGACAATCAAATTCCAAAGGCGACGGCACGTCGTTTGCCTTTATATTATCGCTACTTGCGTATTTTAAACAATGCTGGAAAAACCAAGGTTTCTTCTACCGAGTTAAGTGAAGCTGTTCAAGTGGACAGCGCGACGATTCGTCGTGATTTTTCTTATTTTGGTGAACTTGGGAAACGTGGTTATGGGTATGATGTGGAAAGCTTGATGAACTTTTTTGCAAAGACATTAAGTGATGATCAAATGACAAATGTTGCTTTGATAGGGGTAGGTAATTTAGGTAGTGCTTTGTTGAAGTATAAATTCCACCAAAGTAATAGTATCCGTGTTAGTGCTGCATTTGATGTAAACCCTGATATTGTCGGACGTATCGTTGATGGTATTCCAGTTTATCCAATTTCTGATTTAAAAGAACAAATAGCTATTCAACAAATTGAAATTGCTATTTTAACAGTTCCAGCACAACAGGCACAAGACACATTCAATACCTTAGTTGATGCAGGGATCAAAGGTGTATTGAACTTTACACCAGCTCGTATTGTAACCAAAGATAATGTTTTGGTACAAAATGTTGATTTGACCAATGAATTACAGACCTTAATCTACTTCTTACATTCAACGAATCCGACCGAAAAAAAATAAACGAAAATGATGCAAATAAAGCTATTATTTTGCATCATTTTTTCTATCTATCCATTTCTTTTGTAAAAATATTTTTTTAAGATAGGTCCATATAAAAAGTGCGATAAACAAGAGGCTGGAATAAAGAAACTTTAAAAGTTATCATTATTTGTTTGTAGTTTATGGATTTGTTTAGTACAATATATAACGAGAACGTGGTCAATTTTACTTTGGAGAAAGAGGTGTCGCAAAGATGGGTTATACAGATGAAACCGTGCGATTCGACTTTGATGATAGTCGCAAAAGAGAAGTTAGTGAAACGTTAGCAATTGTTTATCGAGCATTGGAAGAAAAAGGTTACAACCCTATTAATCAAATTGTTGGGTACTTGCTTTCAGGAGATCCTGCATATATTCCTCGTTATCGTGATGCAAGAAACTTGATTCGTCGCCATGAACGCGATGAAATCTTAGAAGTCTTGATTCGCTTTTATCTTGAAAATCATGGGGTCGACTTGTAATGCGCATTATGGGTTTAGATGTTGGTTCAAAAACAGTAGGGATTGCCGTAAGTGATCCGATGGGGTGGACAGCACAAGGGATAGAGATCATCCCAATTGATGAAGAAAAAGAAGAGTTTGGTTGGCAACGTGTGAAAGAACTCGTTGAATTATACGAAGTCGAACACTTTGTGGTAGGTCTTCCCAAAAACATGAACAATACAATTGGTCCTAGAGCTGAAAGTTCAATGGCTTATGGTACGAAATTAGAAGAGCTATTTCATCTTCCTGTCACTTATCAAGATGAACGCTTAACAACTGTTCAGGCCGAACGAATGTTGATCGAACAGGCGAATACTTCGCGAGCTAAACGCAAGAAAGTCATTGATAAGTTAGCAGCAGTTATGATTTTGCAAAATTATTTAGACTTTGCAAGTAATAAATAAAAGGAAAGAGGCTTGAATATGGCAGAACACACACATGATCATGAACATGATCATAGCGAGCATGAGCATATTACATTAGTAGATGAAAAAGGAAGCGAAACACTTTATGAAATCCTTTTGACAATCGACGGTCAAGAAGAATATGGTCGTAATTATATTTTATTATATCCAGCAGGCGTTCCAGAAGATGAAGATGTGGAATTGTTAGCTTATGCCTATGTAGAAGATGAAAGTGGTACAGAAGGTAACTTGGAACAAATCGAAACTGATGCTGAATGGGATATGATAGAAGAAGTATTTAATACCTTTATGGCAGAGGAAGAAGAATAGAAATAAAGCACTGAATGAACCTTTTGCAAGGTTTATAAGAAAAGCTCTTTTTGGAAGATAAAACCAAAAAGAGCTTTTTTAAATTTTTCAGGCGGGATAACTTTTGGACAACTTACAAAGTCTGATGCCTCGGTTTGAATAAGAATTTGGTTGTATAATATATCGAATCAAACGAATGATTTACTTTTAAAAAAGTAGATTATTTTTTGTCTGCTAATTCGTTGCACATGCAACGAATTTTCTATATACTTAAAGAAGAACATACAGTTAGTCCAAGAAAATTTGTTTTTGGAAAAGGGGTGAAAAAATGGCATTTATGACCCGTTACATTAATCGTATTGCACGACTTTCAGGACTGCATCGAGCTGCTCAATTAAAAGAGTATGGATTAAATGGTATTCATCATACCTATATCATTAATATCTGTAAGAATCCTGGCATTACTCAAGAATCTTTAGCAAAGTTGATTTTTGTTAACAAATCAAATGTGACCAGACAATTAAGCTATCTGGAAAAAGAAGAGTATATTCTTCGGAAGCCAGACCCGCTTGATCGACGGAAAACATGTGTTTATCCGACCCAAAAAGCTGAAAATATTTTACCAATCATTGAAAAAATGCTAGTCGATTGGAACAATGAACTACTCTCTCAAGTCCCTGAGGATGAACGAGAAAGTCTAATAAAAAACTTAAATAATATTATGGACTATGCAGAAATTTCATTACAAAAAAAGGAGGAGGTTTAGTGTGAAAATTTTTACAACCTATCTCAGACCCTATGTAAAACGAATGTCATTTGGGTTGGTTATCAAATTTGTCGGAACGATTATGGACTTATTTTTACCTTGGATATTAGCTTATATAATTGATACCGTGATTCCAACTAAAAATATCCAGCGGGTTTTAGTATGGGGTGCAGTTATGGTGATTTGTTCGATTATTGCCATGGTCACGAATATTATTGCGAACCGGATGGCTTCACGGGTGGCTCGAGATACTACTTGGAATATTCGCCATGATTTATTTGAAAAAGTCTCCTATCTATCGACTTCTCAATTTGATTATATCGGTGTACCTAGTGTTGTTTCTCGATTAACAACAGATACTTATAATATCAATCAAACCATTGGAATGATGCAACGAATCGGGGTACGTGCTCCTATTCTTCTAATCGGAGGCATCTTGATTACAACGACCTTGGATCCAGTGCTGACTCTGGTATTGATTGCTGTCATGCCCTTTACAGTTGTGACAGTGTATCTTGTTTCTCGAAAAGGGATCCCTATGTTTGATAAGATGCAAAGTCGGATTGATCGCTTAGTACAAGTGGTTCGAGAAAACATCACAGGAGCACCAGTGATTAAAGCCTTGTCTAAAGAGTCTTATGAAATCAAACGGTTTACGGGTGTGAATGAAAATTTGGTTCAGGCAGAGACAAAAGCGAATAAAACGATGTCAATTACGCCAGCGCTGATGAATTTCTTTTTAAATGGTGGGTTGACGCTTGTCATTCTTGTCAGTGCTTATCGTGTCAATGAGAATTTGACCCAACCTGGGGTCATTGTGGCATTTTTGACTTACTTTACCATTATTTTAAATGCAATGATGAGTATCACACGGATTTTTATTTCTTTTTCAAGAGGATTAGCTTCAGCGAATCGTATCCAAAATGTTTTAAGAGAAAAAGAACAACTGAAGGTGTTGCCAACACCTTCGAAAGAGGAAATTCCCCATAAAACGGAAATCGTTTTTGATCGTGTTTCTTTTTCTTATCCAGAAAGTTCGAAGGTATTAGATTCTATTTCTTTTGCTGTACCTAAAGGAACGACTTTAGGTATCATTGGAGAAACAGGTAGTGGGAAATCAACGATTGTTAAATTACTATTACGCTTGTATGATCCACAAAAAGGTCGAATCTACCTACGTGGACAGTGGCTAAAAACAATCAATAAAGAAAAGTTACATCAATTATTTGGTGTTGTTTTACAACGTGATATTTTGTTTGCTGATTCCATTTATGAAAATATTCGTTTAGGAAGAAAAATCAATGAAGAGCAGATCAATCAAGCTGTTGAAAGAGCACAAGCTAAAGAGTTTGTTGACAAGTTACCGGAAGGACTTGATTATCAACTAGAAGCAAAAGGGACCAATTTATCTGGCGGTCAAAAACAAAGAGTACTTTTAGCTAGAGCTTTGGCTGGTCCTCCAGAAATCTTGGTATTGGATGATTCTTCTTCAGCACTTGATTACAAAACCGATGCAAAACTACGAAAGGCATTACGTGAACTTCCTGAAACAACGAAGATCTTGATTGCTCAACGAATCAGCTCTATTCAGCATGCTGATCAAATCCTAGTTTTAGATCAAGGAAAAATTGTCGGTTTGGGTACGCATGAAAAACTACTAGAAACCTGTTCTGTCTATCAAAATATCTATCGTTCCCAAGGAGGTGAATAAGATGGCTCAAACTAGTAAAAAACGGGACAAACCAAGAAATCTTAAGAAGACATTATTTCGCTTAGCAAAATATTTGTATCAATTTAAATGGCTATTAATTACCTGTATGTTATTGAGTGTAGCTAGTAATTTGTTAATGTTATGTGGTCCTTTACTTTCAGGATATGCTATTGATGCGATCCAACCAGGTCCCGGAAAAGTTGACTTTGACAAAGTGTTTTTCTATTGTGGCTTAATGTTACTTTTTTATTTGATATCTTCTATTTTAAGTTATCTTATCTCAATTTTGATGATTCGCTTAAGCCAAAACGTGGTGCGTGTCATCCGCCAAGATTTGTTTGAAAAACTGGCGAAACTACCAGTTGGTTTTTTTGATCAAAATCCGATTGGTGATATCATCTCCCGTTTTACTTATGATACAGACAATGTGAATACGTCTTTGGCAAATGATACGGTGCAAATTTTAAGTAGTTTAATTACTGTTTTTGGTTCATTGATTATGATGATTTTAATTTCACCTGAACTAGTTTTGGTGTTTGTGATTACCGTACCAGCTTCGATTTTCTTGACGAGGTTTTTGATCAAACGATTCCAACCGTTATTTTCGAAACGATCACGAGTTTTGGGAGAGCTAAATGGTCTATCTGAAGAATTGACATCTGGTCAACAAACAATCAAAGTTTATAATCAAGAAGACAATACGATTGAACGGTTTGATAAAATGAATCGAGAAGCTGTGGATGCTTATTATAATGCTGAATATTATGGAAGTATGACAGGGCCTTCTGTTAATTTTATTAACAATCTCTCGTTATCATTAGTATCGGTTTTGGGAGCCATCTTGTTTTTATTTCAACGGATCTCTTTAGGGAATTTATCCTCGTTTGTCTTATATTCGCGTAAATTTTCTGGTCCCATCAATGAATTAGCTAATATTTTTACGGATATTCAATCAGCACTTGCGGCTGCAGAACGTATTTTTAATTTATTAGATGAAGAAAATGAAGTAAGCGATGTTGACAACGCCCATGTTTTCGAAAGTATTTCTGGGGATGTTGCCTTTGAACATGTTAAATTTGGCTATGATCCAGAACGCCCGATTATTCATGATTTAAATTTAACGGCAGATAGTGGCAATTTAATTGCTATCGTAGGACCAACTGGTGCCGGGAAAACAACAATCGTTAATTTGTTGATGCGATTTTATGATCCGAATGAAGGGGTGATTTCTTTAGATGGCTTTGATATCAAAAAAGCTACCAGAAAGAGTCTACGAAAATCCTATGCAATGGTTCTTCAAGGTACCTGGCTATTTACTGGAACCATTTTTGAAAATCTCGCCTATGGAAATGATGAGGCAACGATAGAAGATGTTCAAAGAGCTACTCGAGCGGCACATATCGATACGTTTGTTGAACAACTACCAAATGGGTATGACACAGTGTTGGATGAAGCTGGCGCTGGCCTTTCTCAAGGTCAAAAACAATTGTTGACCATTGCTCGGGCCTTTTTACTGGATGCTGATTTATTGATTTTAGATGAAGCAACATCAAATGTAGATACCCAGACGGAACGTTATGTGCAAGATGCGATGCAAGAATTGATGGCTGACAAGACAAGTTTTGTCATTGCACATCGTCTTTCAACAATTGTTAATGCCGATAAAATTTTAGTTGTCGAAAGTGGAAATGTTGTTGAGCAAGGAACTCATGAACAATTGTTAGCAAAAAATGGTGTTTATGCCGGTTTGTATCAAGCTCAATTTGAAGGATAATAATCACACATTAATAGACATGCTCGTGTAGTGTAGCATCGCTCTAACATTTTGGTCGTGAATGGTAACTGTTTGGTTACCATTCACGGCTGAATTTTCTGACAAAAACTACACTACACGAATGAGCCGGCTATTTTCAGCCATGGGTTCAACCTGAGTCAATAGTCTTTAAGCAAGTCAATCGCCAAGTACAGTGACCTCACTTGACCGTGAATGGTAACACTGTTTCAAGTTGTTTTAAGAATTTTCTATAAATTTTTCCTTGACAAATGTTTTATTCTCTTGTAAATTATTGTCAATAGAATAAAGCAATTATCCGATGAAGAGAAAAGTACTTCTTTCAAACTTTTTAGAGACGTTCTGCTTGGTGAAAAGAACGAGGAGAGAAAAAAGGAAAATGGCCTCTGAGGATTACTCATCGATAAGTAGGTGAGAGCGATTCGCTCAATCGTTATCTTGGGCATCATTTCAAAAATTGAGATGAGTGAGGAAAGTAAGTTACTTTCAAACGAAGGTGGTACCACGAGTTTATCGTCCTTCTACTAGTTTTATGCTAGTAGAAGGATTTTTTTTATTCTAAAAAACAAAAGGAGAGAATATCATGAAAAATACAATCAAAAGAAGTTTACAAGTAAGTGGGTTGACCGTATTGTTATTAGGACTGGTTGCCTGTGGTAATGGAAATAATGCAACTAATTCTTCGGCTAATTCTACAAACACAGAAGAATTAAAGCCCATAAAAGTTGGTGCATCATCAACACCACATGCTGAAATTCTTGATCAGGTTAAAGATGATTTGACTGATGAAGGCTACGATTTACAAGTGCAAATATTTGATGACTATATTCAACCAAACGTGGCCTTAGACACAGGAGATTTAGATGCTAATTATTTTCAACATATCACCTATCTAAATAACTTTAATGAAGAGCGTGGTACAGATTTACAAGCAGTTGCTGATATTCATTTTGAAGCGTTAGGAATTTATCCAGGCAAAGTGAAATCATTAGAAGAGTTAAAAAATGGTGCACAAATAGCTGTACCCAATGATGCGACGAATGAAGCACGGGCATTATTGTTGCTAGAATCAGCTGGGTTAATTAAACTAAAAGATAATACAGACATTTCAACGACGCTTAAAGATATCACAGAAAACCCAAAAAATTTGGATATTGTTGAATTAGAAGCTTCTCAAATTCCTCGTTCATTAGAAGATGTGGATATCGCAGTTGTGAATGGAAATTATGCAGTAGAAGCAGGATTTAATGCAAAAGAGGATGCCTTGGCTTTTGAAGAACAAGATTCACCTTCTGCCAAAAGTTATGTGAATGTTATCGCCGTCAAAAATGGAAATGAAGACAACGAAGGTGTTCAAGCACTTATTAAAGCTTTGCAGACCGACAAAGTGAAAAAATATATCGAAGAAAACTATCAAGGTGCTGTTCTTCCAATGTTTTAATAAATTCAAAAAAGCTACCAAGCTCAATAAAATGAGCGTGGTAGCTTTTTTGCTAGAGGAAAAGTCATGGATAGGAAGATAACTTAGAATCCTAGATCTTTAAAAATGGAAGTGAAAATAGAAAGAGCAGGCATCGTTTTGAAGGAGTGATTCATTTGTCTGCTTTCTTACCTACAAACAAAGTGCAATGTATGAAATAGCTTTTCATTATCGTCATTTTTTTGTTTAAAAATATGAAAGTTGATAATAAAAGCTATCGTGTGAAAAAAGTTCGTAGTTTCCGAACTTTTTTTCAAATAAGTTTGCCTTAAAGGTTGTTTAAATTAAAAATGATTGATAAAATATCTATTGGAAATTTAAATATACAGTTCTTGTTTTAATGTTAAAATGGAAATGAGATCAATTGAAAAATTTGGAGGGCTAGTTGATGATAGATGTTATCGATTTGCAAAAAGTTTTCGATAATGGGTTTGAGGCATTAAAATCGGTTGGATTTACAATTGAAAAAGGAGACTTGGTGTGTTTACTCGGCCCAAGTGGTTGTGGAAAATCCACTATTTTAAATTTAATTGCGGGACTATTGAAACCGACTGGCGGAGATATCCAGTTTAAGGGGGAGTCGGTAGTGAAAACAGAACCGAAAGATCGTAATATCGGTTTTGTTTTTCAAAATTACGCACTTTATCCGCATATGACAGTGTTGGAAAATATTATGTTTCCTTTAACGGTTGGTAGTAAAAAGATTTCCAAAAAAGAAGCCAAAGAAATTGCACAAAAGTATATGAAATTGACTAATATTGAAGACTTAAGCAATAAAAAACCTGGCACGCTATCTGGTGGTCAACAACAACGTGTGGCAATCACAAGAGCCCTCGTTCAAGAACCAGAAGTACTATTACTGGATGAACCACTTAGTAATCTAGATGCTCGTCTACGTTTAAAAATTCGTGAAGAAATTCGTCGCTTAGTCAAAGAGGTCGGAATCACGACAATTTTTGTGACCCATGACCAAGAAGAAGCCCTGTCCATCAGTGATAAGATTATTTTGATGAATGAAGGAATTATTCAGCAACATGATGACCCTCAAAATTTGTATTTAGAACCCGAAAATTTATTTGTAGCAAATTTTATCGGCAATCCCGTGATAAATTTGTTGCCTGTTCATATTGAAAATAATAAAGTTACCCATGAACATTTCCAAACAGAAATAGATAAATTTACGTCGGCACGCTTTAAAGAAACAATAGAAGATGGTGACTATATTTTAGGGGTACGTCCGGAAGATTTAATTCCTAGTGAAAATGGTATTTTAGAAGCGAATATCCGTAGTGTGGAGTTGATCGGAAGAGAACGAATCTTGAATTTTGATTTTGAAGAGCACCATATTAAATCGATAGTTCCTGTTGAAACAGTCATCGAAGAAAATGATACGATTAGTTTTGATTTTTTATATCATAAAGCCTTTATCTTCAAGGAAAGTGGGGAGAGAGTTTACTGATGAAACGAAGAAACTATGATCCGGAAAATCAACGAAAAGGTTGGCTATTTTTGTTGCCTTCTTTAGCAGTGATTTTGATTTTTAATATCTATCCACTGTTTCGTTCGTTATTTATGAGTTTTCAAAAAGGGTCTTTAATCAATCAACGCTATGCAGGTTTGGAAAATTATCAAAAATTGTTACATGATCCAGTCTTTTTTAGAGCTTTGAAAAATACTGCATTATATGCTTTTACAGTTGTTCCGATTGGGCTGATTATTAGTCTTTTGGTTTCTTGGATTATTTTCGAAAAAATCAAACACAAAGCTTTTTTTGAAACAATTTTTTTCATGCCTTATGTGACAAGTACAATTGCTATCGGGATTGTTTTTCGCTATTTCTTTAATGGCTCTTATGGGATTATCAATTTCTTATTAGGTTTAGTTGGAATTGCACCAGTTAATTGGCTAGACTCGATTCAAATGAGTATGCCAACCTTGATTATTTTTGGAATCTGGAACAGTTTGGCTTTCAATATCATCATTTTGCTTTCTGGTTTTCGAGGGATTGATGAAGACCATTTTAAAATTGCGAAAATGTTTGGAGCAAGTAATTGGGAAATTTTTAGACGAATTACTTTTCCACAGTTGATTCCAACGATTACTTTTTTATTGACAGTGAATGTGATTAGCGCCTTTAAAGTGTATACGGAAGTTTATGCACTCTTTGGAGGAAAGGCAGGCATTGCAAATAGTGCAACGACGGCTGTTTATTATATTTACGATAAGTTCCATGTGGCGGGACGACCTGGCATAGCAATGGCTGCTACCGTTGTTTTATTCTTAATTATTTTAATTGTGACCTTTTTACAAAATAAATTATTGAAGAAAGTGGGGGAATAACATGCAAAAAGTCATAAATATTATTGCTTACCTTCTCCTAGCAGTCTTGGCATTGGTTACTTTATTTCCTTTCGTTTATATGATTTTAGCTGGATTAATGACTTACACCGAAGTCACAAGTATTCCACCAACAATTATTCCCGAAAAATTACAATGGGCCAATTATACTGCCGTTTTTGCTAAAGCTCCTTTTCTTCGTTATTTTTTCAATACAGTTTTTGTATCAGCCATGACCACACTATTTACCGTGGTTACTTCGGTGTTGGCCGGTTTTGCTTTGTCAAGTCTACAATTTAAACACAAAGGTCTAGTGATTGGGTTATTGGTCTCTTTATTAATGGTACCTTATGAATCGATCATCTTTACAAACTACCATACGATCGCTCAGATGGGCTTACTTAATTCCTATACTGCTTTGATCATTCCATTTTTAACTAGTATTTTTTATATATACTATTTATATGGCTATCTCAAAGGCATTCCTAGCACTTTTTATAAAGCTGCCAAAATTGATGGTGCGTCTGATTTAGAATTCATTTGGCGCATTTTAGTTCCTATGTCCAAACCGGCGATTGTAACTGTTGGGATATTGACCTTTATTACGAGTTGGAATTCTTTCTTATG
Organism: Candidatus Tetragenococcus pullicola; assembly: GCA_019115705.1. Taxonomy (GTDB): domain Bacteria; phylum Bacillota; class Bacilli; order Lactobacillales; family Enterococcaceae; genus Tetragenococcus; species Tetragenococcus pullicola. Next base: position 20,456 of record DXDB01000086.1, read on the forward strand.
GCCGTTATTAGTGACCAACGAAAAGAAATATCGCTTGCTAAATAATGGATTGGCAGCTTTTGCTACTGAAAGTGGTAGCGATGTTCATTTGCAAATGGCAGCTGCGACTTTAACTGTCATTCCTATTTTAATCATTTACCTAGTTTTTAGAAAAGAAATTATTCGAGGAGTCGCTAAAAATGGAATCAAAGGATAAGACAATTGTTACTTTTCATAGTGGTATTTTGACTATCGGAGGAACGGTAATTGAAGTTGCCTATAATAACTCTCATATTTTCTTTGACTTTGGGACCGAATTCCGTCCTGAGCTTGATTTACCTGATGAAAGTTTAATAACTTTGATAGATAATGGACTTGTTCCAGAGCTTTCTGATGTATATGATCCACGTTTAGGGTATACCAATAGAAAAGCTAAGAAACAAAAATATACTCACACAGCGGTTTTTTTATCGCATGCTCATTTGGACCATTCTAAAATGATTAATTATTTGGATCCAGCAATTGATCTTTATGCCCGCAAGGAAACAAAAGCCATTTTAAAAGAGCTGAATAAAACAGGTGATTTTTTACTTCCTTCTCCATTTGAAAACAAAAATTTTACTCGTGAAATCAACGGGGTCGATGCTTATGAAAAAATTCAAATAGGAGAGATTAGTGTAGAAATTCTACCTGTTGATCATGATGCTTATGGAGCGTGTGGTCTTTTGATTCATACGCCTGAAAAGTCTTTAGCTTACACTGGAGATCTCCGACTTCACGGTTATGACCGAAAAGATACACTAGAATTTTGTAAACGAGTGAATGCCTGTGATTTATTGATGATGGAAGGAGTGAGTATTAGCTTTCCGGATCAAAAGCCTGAAGACATCAAGGTATTAAGTGAAGAAGATCTTATCTTACAGCTTGTTTCGTTAGTGAAAGAAAATCCAGCAAGAACAATCACTTTTAATGGTTATCCAGCAAATGTAAGACGCTTTGAAAGAATTGTTGAAAAATCCCCTCGTAAAGTGGTGCTTAAAGCCAATATGGCCGCTTTATTATTGGAAATATTTGCTATAAAATCTCTTTATTATTATGAAGAGGGTGAAAAAACAATTACCGCACTTGATCCAGATTTGGCAATTGAAAAATCGATACTTTTAAAAGATACCCAGGACTTTTTGTGGCAAGTAACTGATCACTTTGAACAGTTACCAGCAGAAAGTTTATACATTCATAGTGATGCCGAGCCTTTAGGAGAGTTTGATCCTAGCTACGCGCCATTTTTACGTATGCTAAAAGCACATCAAATCGAATTTGTTCGATTAGCTTGTACAGGGCATGCCTTTTCTGATGATTTAAACAAAATCATCACATTGATCCACCCAAAACTATTGGTTCCAATCCATACCTTGCATCCAGAAAAACTGGAGAATCCGTATGGTGAAAGAATATTGCCCACTCGTGGCAGCAGCATTGTACTATAAAAAAATGTTAGGAGAGAGACAAATGAAGTTAAAGCGGTTTGCAACACTTACTTTGGCCACAGCAGCAACACTTTCTTTAGCAGCATGTGGAAATAATGGGAAAGGGGACGGCGAGTCATCTGATGCAGGAGAAATCGTTACTGAATTAAAAGATGACACAACCATTACATTTTGGCATGCAATGAACGGGGCACAAGAAGAAGCCTTGACCAAGTTGACCGATGATTTTATGGCAGATAATCCAACGATTAAAGTGGAGTTGCAAAATCAATCTTCTTATGGCGATTTGCAGGCAAAAATCAATTCAACGTTGCCATCTCCCAATGATTTACCAACAATTTCGCAAGCTTATCCTGGCTGGTTATGGAATGCTGCAGAAGATGAAATGTTAGTGGATTTAAAGCCTTACATTGATGATGAAACAATTGGTTGGCAAGACCAAGAAGCGATTCGTCAACCTCTACTAGATGGCGCTAAGATTGATGGTACACAATATGGCATTCCATTCAATAAATCCACAGAAATGCTCTTTTACAATGCAGACATGTTAAACGAATATGATGTAGAAGTTCCAACAACTATGGAAGAACTTAAAGAAGCTTCTCAAAAAATTTACGAAGAATCAGATGGTAAAGTTGTTGGCGCTGGTTTTGATTCGTTAAACAATTATTATACGATTGGTATGGAAAATAAAGGCGTTGAATTTGGTGAAGATCTTGACTTGGAAAGTGATGAATCAAAAGAAGTGATCAATTATTACTTTGAAGGAATTAAAGAGGGCTATTTCCGAGTTGCTGGTTCTGATCAATATTTGTCCACACCATTTGCAAATGAACAAGTGGCTATGTTTGTCGGTTCTACTGCTGGGGAAGGTTACGTAGCCAAAGATGCTGAAGGTAAGTATGAATATGGAACAGCACCACGTCCAGAAGCTATCAATATTCAACAAGGAACAGATGTTTACATGTTTGATAGTGCCTCATCAGAAGAACGTACAGCAGCTTTTCTTTATCTGAAATATTTATCAGCACCTGATTCTCAATTAGAATGGGCAGTTCAAACTGGCTATATGCCTATTGTTGAATCTGTGTTGACAAGTGATGAATACAAGAATTCTGACATGAAAGTTCCAGCAACTTCAGAAGCAGCAACCAAAGAATTATTCTCTGTACCTGTTGCCGAAAATTCTGATTCTGCTTATAATGAAATACGTGTCATTATGGAAAATATTTTTGCCAATACAGACAAAGACTTAAATTCGTTGATCAAAGATTCGAAACCATCCCTTGAAAATGCTTGGAATCAATAATGTGTAAAAAAAGAGTCTGGGAATGTTCCTGGACTCTTTTATATTTAAAAAATTTCCCAGGAGGACCTCATGAAATTAAAAATTTTAGCAACAAGTGATATGCATGGATACATCATGCCTACTAATTTTACCGAAAGAACAATGAATATGCCTTTTGGGACGGCCAAAGTAGCTAGTAAAATAAAAAGTCTTGAAGCTTCTTTTTCAGGGCCAATCGTAAAAATAGAAAACGGCGATTTTATTCAGGGATCACCTCTTAGTTATTATGTGAAAAAAAGTGAGGCTCATCAAGTAGGTGAATTGACACAGGCGATTAATGAGTTGCAGTATGATGTTAGTGTTTTAGGAAATCATGAGTTTAATTACGGCTTATCTTATTTAAAACAAGCCATTGCAAGCTACAATCATCCAGTGATTTGTGCGAATATTTTAGATGAAGAAGGAAGACCAGCTTTTGGAAATCCTTATGTTATTTTAGAAAAACAAGGGATTAAGATTGCCATTTTAGGTCTGACCACGCAATATATTCCACACTGGGAACAACCCCAAACGGTAAAGAATCTAACGTTTGTCTCAGCCATCGATACTGCCAAAAAATATGTACCTAAATTACGTGAGTTAGCCGATCTTGTGATTGTTAGTTATCATGGTGGTTTTGAAAAAGATTTACAGTCAGGAGAACCCACTGAATTGCTTACGGGTGAAAATGAAGCGTATGATCTGCTTCACCAAGTTTTAGGAATCGATGCTTTGGTCACTGGTCATCAACATCGACAAATTGCTACAAAAATAAACGGTGTACCAGTGATACAACCTGGCTATCAAGGAGCGTTTTTAGGAGAAATTTGTTTAGAATTAGAACAAAAGGATCACTGGAAAGTTGTAGACAGTCAAGCGACTCTTTACTCAGTGGCAGAAGAAAAAGTGGATCCAATGATTGACCAAACCTTCGCTCCCTTAAATGAAGAAGTTGAGAATTGGTTAGATCAACCGGTAGGAAAAGTTGAAGGAGATATGTCCATCAAAAATCCGGAAAAAGCTCGTTTAGTCGAACATCCTTATATCGAATTTATCAATAAAGTACAGATGGATGCTGCAGGGGTAGATATTTCAGGGACAGCTTTGTTCAACAACGAAGGCAAAGGGTTTAAGGAAATTATCACAATGCGGGATATCTTGACAAACTATATATATCCAAATACTTTAGCTGTATTAAAATTAACTGGCGCAGACTTGAAGGCAGCACTGGAACAAAGCGCGAATCATTTTATTTTAGAAAAAGGACAAATCAATTTTAATCCAAAATATATCGAACCAAAACCACAATATTACAATTATGACATGTATGAAGGAATTGATTACACCGTTGATTTGACACAGAAAAAAGGCCAACAAATCATAAGCTTGACATATCATGATCAGCCAGTTCTTGAAACGGATACGTTTGAAGTGGTTATGAATCAATATCGAGCAGTAGGTGGCGGGAATTATACAATGTTTACGCCAGAAAAAATCGTTCGAGAAATTCAAATTGATATGACTGAATTGATTGCTGAATACTTACGAAAGCATCCAGTTATTAAAGCAGAAACCAATCAAAACTTTCGCTTTCTAAAGAAAACGGAACAATGAGACCGGCGATAGATAGTGACCTATTTTTTGTTTATTAAAACTACATTTTTTAATCGTTAAAAAGAGCTCTTGGACACATATTTTCATTTTGTCCAAGAGCTTCTTTAAATTTTTTTAAGATAGGTTTCAATTGGCTTTTGATAAATCGGTGAGAGGCGAGCTTTTTGGTTTAGATATTGAGCCAGTAAGTAACCAATGTAAGGACCCGTTGTTAGACCAGAAGATCCCAAACCACTAGCAACGACTAAATTATCAAGGCCGGGTATGGGACCAAAAAATGGCGCAAAATCAGAACTATAAGCGCGAGTTCCCACTCTAAAGTGAATATTTGAAGAAAATAAGTCTTTTGAATCCCTTAAAAAAGGATCACTTGAGGCCCATAACTTCTCCAATGCTTCATGCGTTGGACTCAAGTCCCATTTTGCTTCGTTTTCATGGGTTGCGCCCAAAATAATCTTGCCATTTTCAAAGGGAGTTAGGTCAGCTTCTCCATCCAACATGGCAACAGGCCATTGACCACTTTTTTGATAGTTTGTCTCAAAAACCAGAAGTTGTCCTTTTTGTGGCCGAATATCAACTTTAAACTGCAAAGGCTTTAACAGTTCTCCTAAATGCGGACCACAAGTTAGAGCCAAACGATCAAAGGAACTTTCCTTTTGATTATAATGAACCATGAAGTTGTCTTTTTTAAAAGATAGAGAGGCTGTTTCGTGAATAAAATGAACGCCTTTTTTTTGAGCCTTTTTCTTTAGATCATTCAAATAGTTTCTACCATCCAAACGTCCGCCGCCACTTATAAATAAAGCTTTTGAAGGAGTTAATAAAGGAAGATATCTCGTTGTTTCAAGTGAAGATAAACGCTTGATATCTCCGATTTCAGGCGCGCCTTTTTTTCGATTTAGCGCAAGATCGTATAGAGCATCGAGTTGTTTTTCTTTACGGATAATGAGTGTGCCGCTTTGTTTGTAAACGCTAGAAGACAATGCAAAATCTTGTTGTAGTTTAGAGAAAAAGGCAGCGCCATCTTTTGCAAGTTGATACCATTGTTTATTTCTTCTTTTAGATAGCCAAGGAGAAATGATGCCAGCACTGGCTTTGGTTGCTTGTCCGAGACTGTCATCAAAGACTGTAATATCAAATTTATTTGTATCTAAATAATTAGCCAGTGTCATTCCAATCACCCCAGCTCCGATAATTGCTATTTTTTCCATTGTATTTAGCCCCTTTCTATTTTCATTATAGACGAAGAGGGTTCATCTATGCTATTCTTTTGGTAACAAACGGTTAAGAAGGGAGAGTTGTTGGAAAAGTGACAAGAGAAAAAAAGAATTTGACGTTACCTCGTTATCAAGAAATTGCTGTAGAAATTGCTGAGCGTATTGTCGAAAATCGTTATCAAGTGGGCGAAAAAATTTATGCACGTTCGACCTTAGCAAGTAATTTTAATGTTTCAGCTGAGACCGCTCGCAAAGCAATTAACGTATTGGTTGATTTAGAAATCATGGAAGTGCAACAAGGCAGTGGAACGTATGTAGCCTCACGAGACAAAGCCAAGCAATTTGTAGATAAATATCAAAATGTACAGACTTTAAACGAAATTAAACGGGATGTTCTAACTTCCATCAAACGTCAAAAAGAAGAACTTGATAACACAACCCAATTAATGGAGATGTTATTGAAGCAAAGTAAACAAATTCAAGACGTTTCACCTTTTATTCCTTATCAGTTAAAAATCACATCTAAAGCCTTGCATATAGAAAAAAGTATTGCCGAATTAAATATTTGGCAAAAAACAGGTGCGACCATTGTGGCAATTCAAACCGATTCTGCTTTATTATTATCTCCTGGGCCATATGCTAAATTGAGCATTGGAAATACGATTTACTTTGTAGGAGATGATCTTGTTGTCCAACGAATGAATCAATTTTTTTATCCCAAAACAACAATATAATTTTTACACTTAAAAGAACTATCGTTAAAAGTGACGGTAGTTCTTTTGTTTTGAAAAAAATGAAACAGGTTGTGAAATAATAGTTTTTATCTAACTAAAGAAGATATCTTTTTACTGTATGAATTTTTTTGAAAAGAAATTGTGGAAGTTTCTGATTTTTATTCTTATTTTTTGACAAAGTGACCACACCGTGATAATATTATGTGGTCACTTTTTTGAAAGTTTTCAGAAATTAAATAAAAAGAAGGAGAGTGATCGTGTTTGAGTAAAGTACGTGTGGAACATTTAACCAAAGTTTTTGGTAAGACACAACAACAAGCTCTTGAAATGATCCAACAAAATGAGAGTAAAAATAAAATATTTGAAGCTACGGGATCGACTGTTGGAGTATATGATGTAGGCTTTGAAGTGGAAGAAGGAGAAATATTTGTTGTTATGGGTCTTTCTGGAAGTGGAAAATCGACCTTAATTCGTTTGATTAATCGTTTAATCAATCCAACCTCTGGAAATATCTATATTGATGATGAGGACGTGTCAAAGATGGACAAAAAACAACTACGAGAAGTCCGTCGTCATAAAATCAATATGGTCTTTCAAAATTTTGGACTTTTTCCAAATCGAACAATTGTTGAAAATACAGAATATGGACTAGAAGTACGAGGAATTGATAAAGAAGAACGGAAAGAATTGGCTGAAAAAGCTTTAGATAACTCAGGACTGCTTTCTTTTAAAGATCAATATCCTAACCAACTTTCAGGGGGAATGCAACAACGAGTGGGATTAGCAAGAGCTTTAGCAAATGATCCGGAAATTCTTTTGATGGATGAAGCTTTCTCAGCGTTAGACCCTTTGATTCGTCGGGAAATGCAAGATGAATTGTTAAAACTTCAAGAAAGAGTACAAAAAACAATCATCTTTATTACTCATGATTTAAATGAAGCGTTGCGTATTGGCGATCGAATCGCTCTTATGAAAGATGGGAAACTCATGCAAATTGGTACAGGTGAAGAAATTCTAACCCATCCGGCAAATGAATTTGTACGCGAATTTGTGGAAGATGTTGACCGGTCGAAAGTGTTGACCGCAGAAAATATAATGGTACCAGCATTTACGACCAATATAGAAATCGATGGTCCTAATGTCGCCTTAAAACGAATGCGAACCGAAGAGGTCAGTATGTTGCTTGCCGTCGATCGAAAGAGATATCTAAAGGGAAGTTTGACTGCTGAATCAGCGCTAGAAGCTCGAAATAAAGATCTACCGTTAAAACAAGTTATTGATAAAAATGTTCGCAAGGTAGATAAAAATATGCTTGTTACAGAAATTTTTTCTTTAATTTATAATTCAGCGGCTCCATTAGCAGTTGTGGATGACAAAGACCGCTTGGTTGGAGTAATTATTCGTGGTAGTGTCATTGGGGCTTTAACCAATCAGGCAGATGCAAATGAGGAAGGAGTGGCTTTGAGTGTTTGATTTTATTCAACAACCGTTACCCGTTTCAGATTGGGTCACCAAAGGCACAGATTGGCTGACAGATACTTTTTCTGGCCTATTTTCCGTTTTACAACAAGTGGGACAAAGCATCATGGATACGATGACTGGATTTTTAGGAGTGATTCCTCCAATCTTGTTTATTGTGTTAGTAACGATTGCCGCCTTTTTTATTGGTCAGAAAAAATGGACATTGCCTACTTTTACCTTTTTTGGTTTATTGTTTGTCTATAATCAAGGACTCTGGGACGGGCTGCTTAGTACCATTACTTTAGTTATTATTTCCAGTCTCGTTTCTATTGTGATCGGGGTGCCTTTGGGAATTTTGATGGCTAAAAGTAATAAAGCAAAAAGTGTTATCACACCAATCTTGGACTTCATGCAGACTATGCCCGGATTTGTTTATTTGATTCCGGCTGTCGCTTTTTTTGGGATTGGCATGGTACCAGGAGTTTTTGCTTCGGTTATTTTTGCTTTACCGCCAACCGTCCGGATGACGAACCTGGGTATTCGACAAGTCCCTACCGAATTGGTCGAAGCTTCTGATTCCTTTGGAGGAACCGGTGTCCAAAAATTATTTAAATTAGAATTACCTCTAGCTAAAGGTAATATTTTTGCTGGAATTAACCAAACCATTATGTTAGCTTTGTCAATGGTCGTGATTGCCTCGATGATTGGTGCACCCGGATTAGGACAAGGCGTTTTGTCTGCTGTTCAACGGTCACAAATTGGTTCTGGTTTTGTAAATGGTCTAGCTCTTGTGATTTTAGCCATTATTATGGATCGTTTCACACAAAATATGAATCATCCAAAGAAGAATAAAAAGGTAAAAACAGTCGAAGAAAAGAAAAAGAGCAAAAAAATAGCATTGGGTGTTGGTCTAGCTGCTGTACTGTTAATTGTTGGTATAGGAGTGCAACAAACAACTTCAGAAGAAACGACAAGTAAAGGAACGGTTAATCTTGCTTATGTAGAATGGGATACAGAAGTCGCTTCAACTACCGTGGTCTCGGAAATCTTGCGGGATATGGGTTATGAGGTGAATATGACCCCACTTGATAATGCCATCATGTGGGAAGCAGTAGCAAATGGTGAAGCGGACGGCATGGTAGCGGCATGGCTTCCAAATACGCATGCACCACAATATGAAAAATTTAAAGATCAAGTAGAAGACTTGGGTCCTAATTTAGATGGTGGAGCAAAATTAGGAATTGTGGTTCCTGACTATATGGATGTTGATTCTATAGAAGATTTAGAGGACCAAGCCAATAAAGAAATTATAGGAATCGAACCAGGAGCAGGCGTTGTAGCTGCGGCTGAAGAAACAGTTAAGTCTTATCCTAATTTATCAGATTGGAAAGTCACTTCTTCTTCAAGTGGTGCTATGACTACCCAACTTGGAAATGCTGTTAAAAAAGAAGAACCAATTGTTATCACAGGTTGGTCTCCACACTGGATGTTCTCACGATATGATTTGAAATATTTAGAAGATCCAAAAGGGACAATGGGCGATGAAGAAAGTATCAAGACTATGGTTCGACCTGATCTTAAAGAAGATATGCCTGAAGTCTATCAAGTGTTGGATCGATTTAGTTGGGAAGTTGAAGATATTGAATCTGTTATGTTAGAAATAGAAAATGGGACAGATCCAGTGAAAGCAGCTCGAGATTGGATTGACGATAATGAAGATAAGGTTCAAAGTTTTACAAAAGGAGCAAAGAAAGAGAACACTAAAGGTAATTCTATTGGAGAAAAAGTAGACTACACTATTACAGGAATTGAGCCAGGCGCAGGGCTTACAGATGCGGCTGGTCAAGCTTTAGAAGACTATGATAATTTATCTGGTTGGAACGTACAAGAAAGCTCTACTGCAGGAATGTTAGCAGAATTGGAAAAAGCGATTAAAAATCAAGAACCTCTTGTTGTCACAGGGTGGACGCCACATTGGATGTTTGAAAAATTTGATCTTAAGATGTTAGAGGATCCTCAAAAATCATTTGGAGAAGCAGATGAATATCATACATTAGCCAGAAAAGGATTAAAGAAGGATCAACCTGAAGCTTATCAGATTATTGATAATTTTGAATTTGAATTAGATGATATTCAAGGAGTTATTGCAAAATCTGTTGATGAGCCTTATGAAAAAGTAGCACAAGATTGGATAAATGATAATCCGGAAAAGGTGGCTACATGGACAGATGGTGTGGATGATGTAGAAGGTGAAGCCATCGAAATGGTCTCCACTTCTTGGGATACTGAGCAATCTGCTTCAAATATAATAAAGTTGGTATTGGAACAAAAAGGATACGATGTGACCATAACCACGGTTGAACCAGCGATTATGTATCAATCGATTGCTTCAAATCAAGCGGATTTTAGTGTGAATCCTTGCTTACCAATGACACAAGCAGCGATGTATGAGCCTTATGCCAATGACATAGATGATCTTGGAGCAAATTTTGTAGGCGTCCAAAACGCCCTTGTGGTACCAAGTTACGTTGCTATTGATTCTATTGAAGACTTACCTAAAAAATAGGTCATAGAGTGACAAAGGCCACTTATTTTTCATAATCAATCATTTTAAACAAAAAGAAAAGGACAGTCTTATAAGGCCGTCCTTTTTCTTTGAGTTATCTTCTCGGACGTGTGCGACGATCAGAAAAAAGATCCCGTTGAAATACTCGATCATATTTTGAGTGAGTAAAAAAATTGATTTAGATTTAGATTGAGATGAAATTCAATGAAACCTGGTGAAACTTTAAAAAAGACAATAAAAAAAGAAACGTTGAATTACCAACGTTTCTATCGCTAAGCGGGTGACGAGAATCGAACTCGCGACGGAAGCTTGGGAAGCTTCTGTTTTCTATAGAACACTCTATAAGCCTTGATATATAAGGCTTTTTTGTTGCTTTTTAAAATTGGTAATGTTATTGGTAATGATTTACTTCAAAAGTTGATTCAAAACATCAATTGCTTGCGTCTTTTGATCGTCATAAACGCCGGCATAAATATCTAAAGTCATGCTTATATTTGAATGGCCTAAAAGCTCCGATACAGTCTTATAGTTTACACCTTGACTAATAAGCAGCGTGGCAAAAGTATGTCTTAGAGCATGTGGACTAACTTCTGGTAAGTTGCTACGTTTGCATATCCGTTGGCACCACAAGCGCGGGTGTGACAATTGGATAAAACCATTATCCAAATCATTGAAAATAATTTGATCGTTTGCCATTGTGTTTATGCCTAATTTTAGCATATCCTCTCTTTGGACCTTACGCCACTTCTTCAAAACATCAATTGTTTCATCATTTAGTGGAATGGTACGCTTTGATTTTTTAGTCTTTGGTTGTTCCAGATAAAGCCGCCTATTCTCTCCCCTGGTCAACGTTTGGCGTATTTTAAGGGTTTTATTAGTAAAGTCGATACAATGCCATTGCAAGCCTAATAACTCACCTTGGCGGCAACCAGTCTTTGCCATTACATAGAAGAAAGTATACACCTTAGTTGGTTCATGATCCCTGGCATAGTTAAGGAATGTTTTTAATTCTTTACTAGTAAAGTAGGTAATTTCTTTGCTTGATAAGTCTTTCTTCCTACGAGGCATTGTAATGCTATCCACAGGGTTTGAGGTC
>DXDB01000087.1 GCA_019115705.1 Candidatus Tetragenococcus pullicola
ATATTGAAGAATAATATTTTTCTGTTTTGGCGACCAAACCATACTATCTGTTATTTCTAAGTTACTAATTCGCTATTTTTCAAAATTGTCAATAATTATTTGATTTTTTAGTCTTTGAAATATTTGCTTAAAAACGTTAGAATTTGTTGCCAATCATAAGAGAAAATACCATGCTCGCCCTCATGGATATGATAACCAATGTTTCCATCAAGCAAGGGTGTATTTGGTTTAGGAAAGCTTTTATCACCAAGCCCCTTTTTTCCAAAAAGTTGATAAACCTCACTGGCTAAGACTGCCGCTTGGAAAGAATTGTGAGCATCACACCAGTTGTCATTGGTTGCTTCAAAAAGATAAAGCGGTCTTGGAGCGATAAGAGCTAGTAAAAGATGTTGATCAATAGGTAAGTTTTCTTCTTTGCCTGCATATTGGGTAAAATTTTTACACGTCCAGTAAGGAAAGTTTGTCGTCATTTCTTGAATACTTTCTCCTTTGCTTTCCCTAAAAAGTGAAGCACCACCGCATCCACTTACTCCTGCAATAACGATACTGATCCGTTCATCTTGAGCACCACACCAAAGGGCTGTTTTTCCAGCTCTGGAAATCCCTAGCAAGGCGATTTTACGCTTATCAAAGCGTTGGTCTTTCTCAATTTGGTTTACCACTTGACTTACTCCCCAGGCCCAAGCACCGATTGCGCCCCAGTCATTTGGTTCTACTCTGGGTGAAAATTCTAGAATACCTTTAGAATAAGTTGTCAGATGATCATCACTTAAATCATTGGCGTGAACTACAATTAACGCATAGCCTTGGTCAATAATGGAGGAATAATCTAGAAGTTTTTTATTAGCTATTTTTTCCCTTAGTTCTTTAGGATCGTCTGAAACAGAATCAAAGACATCAATCATTAAAAGAACGGGTAAAGGCATAGAATTCGGACGCGAAAATATTTCGTAACGCAGGTTAGAAACGTGCGCCTCTTTTTTAAACGTGATTTGATAAGCTTCGTGTATGAGATTATTAGGTAGAATCTGTTGGCAAAGACACTTACAAACGATTGAATCAAGTATAAGTAAAGGAGTCTGGCCATAGACATTATCTGCAAAAAGCTTTAAAAGTTCGGGTCGCCTTTTTCTCCATGCTTCTGGCGTTTTTCCATTTGTAAACAATTCTGGTAAATTCATCTGTTCATCCCCTTTCTTTTTACTTACTTGTATCCTTTATTTTAGTCAGCGTTGGTTTGCTTTTTTAATAAAAGCCGACAAGTGACAGCTGCCGAAAATGGTAGAATAAGCGCAACACTAATACTGGAAAGTAAGATAACCGCCACCTCGCTTACAAAAGCCTGAGAATTGATCATTACAAACCATGGTGTTCCTAAATCTTGGTACCAGAAAATTAAAGCCAAACTACTACTTATAAAGGCAAATAACAACGTATTGACTGAAGAATTTAAAATACTGCGAACCACGTTCATACTTGATTTGAATAAGTCAGTAAAACTGAGATTTCCAGATTTACGATGGAAAATTTCAGAGGTCGCACTGGCAATCGACATGCTGCCATCGATCAGTGCCCCTGAAACACCAATCAAAATCACAGTAACTGTCAACTCAGCAAAAGAAATCGGGACATCCAATGAAAGTGCCGATAATTCTTCTAATTCTTGTGGGGGGAATCCTGAAATTCCTAATCTTTTTACAATAGGAATCATAAAAATTAGCACGATTACGATGAAGAGTAGAACACTAACTAGGGCAGCTTTGGTTTTTTCATTCCAATTATTGACAAAAACCAAAGTGATGAGACTATTTATAACGATATAAAAAATGGCAATCCAATAAATAGGCAGGCCTATTTTTAATCCCAAAATGAAAAGTAAAAAGAGACCGATGGAAAGAAACAAGCCGCTGATTACGTAAAAAGAAGATTTACCCAAAATGAGTATACTCAAGATGAAAAAAATAAAAACCAAAAAAATGAGAACATTCATTTTTCTCGCCTCCTATTCAATTGAAAGAAAAATAAAGACACCGGAATAGAAAGCAAGATACCAAAACTGCCACAAAGAACACGGATCACTTCTAATGAAAGCAAATGATTGGCTGTTTGACTAAATAACCAGCCATTTAATAAATACACCATAAACATCGGAATCGTACTGCTGAAATAAGAGCAAATCAAAACATTGATCATTGTTGTGCCAATATCTTTCCCCACTTTTTTTCCAGAGGCTATCAATTGCCGAAAGGTCACTCGGTTATTTCTTTCTTCAATTTCTTCTAGTGTCGACAAAACAGTGACGACAGTATCTAAGGTGGCTCCGGTTGCGCCAATCAATAAACCTGACAAATAGATAGGACGATACGGACGCGTCAATCCTCCCATTTCTTCAAAGCGTAGTCCCTTGTCATGAAAAAAAGACATCGCCAGATAACAAATACCAAATGAAAGAAACACGGTGACCGCTGATGCTAAAAACTTACTCCCACTATTTTTTTGAATGCCTTCAATCAAAAATAAAGTAATGGCAATCGAAAAAAGGACATAAATAGCGGTTAACATCAAAAGTGGAACCCCTTGATGGTGTCGATACCAAGTAACCATGAGAAATAGCATCATGGTGTTAATAGCCACGCTAACAAAAGTAGTGACCCCATTTTTTCCGCCAACTATCACTAAACAGAGAAATAAGAGCAGGACTAAAAAGGCTACAAATCCATCCCGTTTTTTCTCAACAACTTTCCTCTTTTGAAAAAAAACTTGGTCTCCTTTTTGTAATTTCACGCTATCAATTTCATTTTCTCGATAACTACTTGTAAGTGATACTTGCTCCCCTTTATTTTCTCCATTTTTAACAACGGCTTGAATTTGTTGCTCGTTTCCTTTTATTTCTACTTGTTCAACTTTAGCAATTGGTATTGTATAAAATGTGGCACTAAATTTTTGTATGCCCCATCCGACCAAAAGACAAAAAATACTTAACAATAAAATAACACCATATTTTCGTTTCACTATCTTTCTCCTTTAATAGAATATTTTTATAGTAAAACAAAAAAAGCAAAGAAACAAGTCTTTAAAAAACTGAAAAATTCAAAGACTTGTTCTTTGCCAATAGTTATTGACGAATCATATAATCAAAAGCTCCTAAAGCAGCTGTCGCTCCCGATCCCATTGAAATGACAATTTGTTTATAAGCAACGTCTGTACAATCGCCTGCTGCAAATACACCTTCAAAGCTTGTCATGCCATGAGCATCAGTAATGATTTCACCACGTTCATTTAGAGAAACCTCTGAATCTTTTAACCAATTCGTGTTCGGAATTAACCCAATTTGAACAAAGACACCAGAAACTTCTATTGAATGGTTGTCATTTGTCTTGCAATCTGTGTAAGAGATTCCTGTGACATGGTCTGTACCAGTAATTTCCGTTGTCGCCGCATTAGTAATCACAGTGACATTATCTAGATCGGCTACACGGTCTTGTAGGACTTGATCGGCTTTTAATTCAGGTAAAAATTCTAAAACATACACATGACTAGCAAGTCCTGCTAAATCAATAGCAGCTTCAATTCCTGAATTACCACCGCCTATAACGGCCACCTTTTTATCTGTAAACAAAGGGCCATCACAGTGAGGGCAATTGGTAACTCCTTTGGTACGAAATTCTTCTTCACCAGGTACATTGACGTTTCGCCAGTGAGCCCCAGTTGTTAAAATGGCTGTTTTACTCTTTAAAACAGCACCATTTTCTAGTTCTACTTCAATGTGGTCATTTTTACGAATTTCTTTTGCACGTTGATTTTTCATGATATCAACAGGATATTTATTTACGTGTTCTTCCACGCGTGCCATCAATTGGGTTCCTTCAATATATGGAGTCCCAATCATGTTTTCAATCCCAACTGTATCAAGTACTTGACCGCCATAATTTTCAGCAACCAAACCAGTCTTGATCCCTTTTCGAGCCGCATAAATTGCTGCACTATTTCCAGCAGGGCCACCACCAACAACTAAAACATCGTAAAGCCCTTTATCATCAAAATCACTAGCATCAGCAGGTCCAGCCGCTTTTTCAAGCAGTTGTTCAATTGTTTGGCGACCACTAGAAAATTCTTCTCCATTTAAATAAACAGTAGGAACCGCCATAATATTTTTAGCATCCACTTCTGATTGATACATACTACCTTCAATCATGGTATGCGTAATATTAGGATTTAATACCGCCATAATGTCGAGTGCTTGAACAACATCTGGACAATTATGACAAGTCAAACTAACATATGTTTCAAAATGCAGTGGTTTATCCACTTCTTGGATTTGTTTTAAAATCCCTTCTTCAATCTTAGGAGCACGACCTGAAACTTGTAATAAAGCCAATACAAAGGAAGTGAATTCATGACCTAATGGTAGACCAGCAAAAGTAATTCCACTTTCTGAGTCTTTTTGATGAAGAGTAAAACTAGGTGTTCGAGACAAAGAAGCTTCGTTCAAATGCAGTTTTTTAGACATTGCCACAATTTCTTCTAGAAAATCACGAACTTTTTTTGAGTTTTCATCATCTGCCAAACTAGCAGTAAAGACAACCTCTTCTTCAAGTAATTCGAGAAACTGGGCTAATTGGTTTTTTATATCTGTATCTAATGCCATAATGCCCTCCTTAAATTTTGCCCACTAAGTCAAGACTAGGTTTAAGTGTATCTTCTCCTTCTTTCCACTTGGCAGGACAAACTTCACCTGGATGAGAACGCACATATTTACCAGCTTTGATTTTGTCAATCAACTCACTGGCATCTCGACCGATACCATCTGCATTGATTTCCATTGCTTGAACGATACCATCTGGATCGATAATAAACGTGCCACGTTGAGCTAAACCTTGTTCATCAATTACGTCAAAACCTGAGGCGATGTGATGCGATGGATCTGCTAACATCGTATATTCAATTTTTGAAATGGCATCTGAATAATCATGCCATGCTTTATGAACAAAATGAGTATCTGTGGAACAAGAATAAACTTCTACTCCTAACTCTTTCAAAGTGGCATATTGGCCTTGAAGATCTTCTAATTCAGTAGGACAAACAAAACTAAAGTCAGCAGGATAGAAGCAAATAACGGCCCATTTTCCTTTCAAATCTTCACTACTTACTTCAATGAATTCCCCATTTTTGTAAGCATCTGTTTTAAATTCGACAATTTCTTTTCCAATCAATGACATATTACGACCTCCGTTTAAATTTTATTAGTTGAGAAAACTCTCTACCAACTACTATAATGAATTTTGATAGTTTGGTCAATGGATTTTCCTTAATAAATAAAAATAATTTTAATGTAAGAATAATTAAAAACAAACTAGGAAAATTTTCTTAATTAAAAGAAAAGCTTTCCTAGTTGTTTTGGAAAATGAGCGATTTATATTTTAGTAATAGTTACGTACTTCATATTATCATTTAGGCGTTATCATTCTCACTTGTTTTCATTATCTAGAATTTCCACAATGGTTTTTTGTAAGAGTGCTGCCAGTGGAAAAATCACCCAACTATAAGCCCAATGAAAGGTAATAAATGACCATAAAAAATACAAAATTAAAACCATTGGCCAGTAAAAGTTGCGAATAATAATTTCTAGTGGAGAACGAGAATTACGTCTTTTCCCATGAGTTCTTTTTTCCTTTTCCTCTCGCCTTTTATCAAATGAATTTTTACTAATGGTGAATCTTTTAAAACCATGTCGGATGATACTGACATAGATAATTAAAAAACAGCCAGCGCCGATTGACGTTAAAAAGACACTAACGCCTAGAGCTTCCAATAAGAAATATTCCATAAAGAAAATCATAAGTGGAATGGACAAAACGAGTGCCCCAATCCCACAAACCAGCCCCGTGGTAAAACTTTTTTCGTAGTTCAACCATTCATTATGTGCTTCTTTTTGTGTCATTGAATCAAGGGGGCGATTGACTAGACGCTTCATTTTACGATTATATTTGATGGATGTAGAAATAATCAAGCCAATACCTAAAGCTAAAGCAATAAAGAAACCAAAAATAGCAATAAAAGTGAAAAATGGGCCATAGTCAATAAGACACATTAAGGCAATTGAAAAGAAAAGTAAAAAGATTCCTGAGGATAATTCAAACGCAAATTTACGAGTATCAGCCCAAAAATCATAGACTTCCTCTTTTTCAATCGATTCGCCTTCCTCTAGCCTTTCCTCGTTATCTTCTGGGTCGATTTCCAATGCTGATAAAATTTCATCTATCGAGCCAAACTCACTAATGACTTCTCCAATGGCTTCATTTTCACTTTTACCTTCTTGAATCAATTCATGATAGTGATCTTCCATGATTTCCAATAACTCTGCTTTTGCTTGTTTGGTCGCAGATGTCACTGGAATTGTAAGAAAGAGACTATCTAGATAATCCTTAATTGTCTTCATTTTCATTTCCTCCTTCAAGAAATTCGTTGACCACTTTTTTAGTTTGTTGCCATTCAATCTTTTTGTTTAGAAGATAATCGTTTCCTTTTTCTGAAATTTGATAATAGGTGCGTTTTTTCCCATGCGTTAATTCTCCAGCGTAAGAAACGATAAATCCTTGTTTTTCTAAACGTGTACAAGCCGAATATAGTGTGGTTTCTTTGATGGCATAGATATCGTTTGTTCGATCACGAATTTTTTTAGAAAGCGCATATCCGTATGAATCGCCTTCTTTCAGTATGGATAAAATGATCACGTCATTATAGCCACGAATACTATCACTAGAAATCATTTTATCTCACCTTACTTCCTATTTTATATTTTACTCCATCTGTCGTACTAATTATAACGAAATTACTACGATAGATAAAGTAAAATTTGTCTATTTTTTAAAATTCAGCCTTAAGTCTTAGATACCTCTCATTTGTCATAACTAAAAAAACCGATGATAGCTGCATAATCATCGGTTTAAAAATTATTCTTCTTGTAAAATGCCTGTCATTGCTAAATCATTTAAAAAATGAATCGGCAAAGAAAGCTTAGGATTAAAGAAAAAATCCATTGTAGCAAGTTGATTAAGGGTGGTTTCTTTAGCAACTAAAGCAGACAAGATATTGATGATCTCGACCGTTTTTTCATCAGGTGTCAATAATTGACCACCAATCAGTTTCTTTGTTTTTGGATCGTAAACAATTTTTATTGTGAGCGAAAAATTATCTTGTTCTTCACCGAACAATCTAGACTTTGTATAAGTGTTGGTGACTGAGGCTGTTTGTAAGTCAAAATAAGGCGCCTCTTCTTCATTGATTCCAGTGCTTGCTAGATAATAATTAAATAGTTGGCTAACAATCGTACGCTGGGAACCTGGAAAAGCAATCGTATTTCCTAATAAAATGTTGGTAGCAGCGATTATACCTGTTCGATAGGCATTGGTGACTAAAGGAATATAGAGTGTCTCGTCAGTATGATTAAAGGACACTGCGACTAGATCTCCAGCTGCGTAGATGTCAGGATCAGATGTTTGTAAAAATTCATTGGTTGAAATCGTACCATCCATGTTTATTGTTAGTTGATCTTCTATCAAGTCTATGGTTGGTCTAGGATTAATCGCATATAATATGGCGTCTGCGACTAATAGCTTTCCATTTGCTAAGCGGACACCTACATTTTTCTTTTCTTCATCCGTTTGAATGTCGCGTATTTCATTATTTAATAATAGATGTACATTAGTCGGAAAATTTTGTGCTAAAAGGCTACTGATCTCATGATCAAAATATCTAAATAATAAACTGTCCATTCGGTCGATCAGATAAACTTCTTTTTTCAAACGACTTAAGGTTTCTGCCATTTCAAGTCCAATCAAACCAGCACCAATAATAACAACGGTCTCTGCATTTTCCAATGTTTGCACGGCTTTTTCGGCCTGTTCCAAGGTCTTGTAATGGGTAATTTGCTCTGTCGCTTCAATTGAAAATTCACTATTATATTGGCTAGAGCCCATAGCAAGAATCAAGAAGTCATAAGCTAAGCTAACCTCCTTTTTTTGATCATGGACTTTAGAAAAATAGTGGACAACTTTTTTTTGAGCATTAATGCTTGTCACCGTACTTTTTAAATGAACCTGTATTTTTTCGGCCAAAAGCTCGTCGATGGTTGCTGTAAAACCATCTTCCAAGTAGTCGATCTCTTTTTCTAGATATAAATTGAGGCTACTACCTACGTAACCTAATACGTCGGCTTTTTCAATCAGAATAATTTCAACTTCTTTATTTATTTTCCGAAGATGTCTGGCTGCGGCGATACCTGCATGTGATCCGCCAATAATTAGGATACGCACTATTTTTCACTCCCTTTATTTTCGCTAAGATATTTTTCCAAAGAAGTTCGTAATCGTTGTGCTTCAAAAGTTGAGGTGTAGCCACTCAATAAAAACAGATGATCGTATTGATCTTCTGGGGAAAGCTCCTCCTCTTCTGCAATAAGAACGGCGTGTTGATTGCTGACTTCAGAGAGTTCAATTTTGGGATAAGTGGCAAGAATCTGTTTAACAAACGATCTCATTTTTTCAGAATGTGCAGAAGTTCCTATTTTTAAACAAATTTTTAAAAGACTCGAGGATTTCTTCTTTGTATTTTCCCAAAGAATACCATAGAATTGATCCAAGTTTTTCCATTGAGAATGGGAAATTTTGGTAGATAATTCTTTCTCAATAATATCCATGCAAGCATTCATTACGTCAGGAAAATCATCAGATAACAAAGGTCTATCCCTTCTCCCTGTTTCAATTCTTCCTTTCGTCAAGGCAATATCTAAATGTGTTTGAAAAATTTGCTGTTTATAGTTTTCATTCAAAGGGGCATCTTTGAATAATAGAGCGATGACCTTTTCGTCAACAGTAAGTATATGTTCCACAAAAGGTGCCGTCTGTCTTTTTTCTTCTATTCTATCGGGAAAGATTAAAAATAAAAATA
>DXDB01000088.1 GCA_019115705.1 Candidatus Tetragenococcus pullicola
TAAGACGAAAGTTTCAACATTCTTTTTCGTTGCAAGCGATCCTTTTTCTTGTTTTGTCTGCTTGATTTTTTGATAATGGCCTTTTTTGATTTGTTCGAAATGACGTGTAAACAATAAAATGATTTCTTTGACATAATTTTTTGCCAGTAAAGAAATAAAGATGGCAATCAATATCATGAGTAAAGCAACTGCCAATGAATTTTTGACCATTGCAGTATTTTCTGTTTTGTATTCATCGGAGCCGATAGTGACATAGGCCCAGCTATAACTACCACTGTCGCCTTTGTTGAAATAAACAGAGGCAAGATTTTTGGGATCGTCTTCTAATGAAAAACGTCCAGATTCCTTTTTTGTTTGGAGAATTTTTTTATAGATAGCAGATCCGGATAAGTTGGTACCAGTATCATCGGTATTAGGTCCGGCTATAACGACTCCATCTTTTGAAATCAACGTGACGGTCCCAGTTCGTCCTACAGCTAACTTTTGAATTAGTTTAGAAATGTTTTGATAGGAAACGTTGATATTTAAGACCCCAACTTCCTGGTTGTCATTTTTTATCTCCACTGAAATATTGTTAACAAATTTATCACTGAGACGATCAAAATAAGGAACTGCTGCAAAAACTTCGCCTTCTTTGGCGCGAGCATCTTGATACCATGCTCTAGTAGTTGGTTGAAAATCATTGGGATGGTCCAAGGATGATACATACTCGCCTTCATCTGTAGTAAAGATGATTTCTTCAATCGTATCATCGCCATCGGCAGTAGCATTGATAACATTCTTGATAGCATTTAAATCAAACGTGTGAGTAAAAACAGAATTCTCGGTCAAGGCTTGTGCTCGTTGCTTAGAATTATTGATTAGATTATCTTTTTCTGTCAGGATTGCTGCAGTACTGTTGACTTCACTGACTTGATTGCGCTCTTTTAACAAATTTTTATTTATTTGATAAGAACTAAAAAGCATTACAAGGATGCTTGTCACTACAAGAGACATTAAGATGCCAGTAATCAAAGGACCAATACTTTTCTGACGGGAACTTTTTTTACTTTTTGATTTAACCAATCGTAGAGGAGTACTCTTTTTTTGTTTTTTTTTAATCATAGTTACTTTAGAATGACCTCTGTTTTGTGAATCAAGTCATTCTTGAACCCTCCTTTTGTTTACTATTTTTCAATTATTTTTATTGTCTTATTCTCTATCGGCTAAAACGAAATAAAATAAAGGGAAACTAAAAAATAATGTATTAAAAAATTTTAAACCTAAATTTATGTAGTAAAAAAATAGAAAAATATCTATATTTTAGTGAAATGAAAGAAAAAAAGGGAAAATCACTTTGCCGGAAAATAAATATGAATAGTTAAAAAAGGCTGTATATAAGCTTTAATTGGTATAAAATAAAATTGTTTCTTAGTAAAAACAGGGTGTAAGGACATATTTATTAAGAAAAGTGTTGTAAAAAAAGTTTCTTTTGATTATACTTAATATCGTTAAAATTGGTACTAAAGAAAATGCAAATTAAAAATTATGAAACATTTTTTTCAGATTCTTTTGTTTTCCGTCAGAAAATAAATGTTTTTACGTTTGTTGTGAATTTTATCACTGGAAGGAGAAGTAAATGGATACCTATGAATTATTAAAAACGAGTTTGAGCGTTTCGAACAAGCGCTCAGAATTAACCTCAACAAATATCGCCAATATCAACACTCCCGATTACAAAGCAAAACGGATTCAATTTGAAAGTAATTTGAAAAAAATAATGTCTGATGAATCATTTACACTAACAACAACAAACAAAAAGCATCTACCCTCAAATCAGATGATAAAAGAACCTGAAATTACTCAGTCACAAGCTAGTTTAAAAGAAAATGGTAACAATGTTGATTTAGACGTAGAAATGACAAATCAAGCGATCAATGGGTTGTACTACAATGCCTTGACGGCACAACTTAACGGACGTTTGAAAATGATGAATGTCATTTTACGGTCATAAGAAAGAAGGAGAAAAATTGAGTGTTTTTAATGGACTGAATATTAATGCTAGTGGCTTAGCTTTAGAGCGCCTGAAGCTAGATACGATTTCTACCAACATCGCTAATGTCAATACATCAAAGACAGAAAATAGTGAAGCCTACCATAAAAAGAGTGTGTCGTTTAGTGAAAATCTAAAAAAAGCGACTACCGAAAATCAAGCAACGAGTTATGGCGTTAAAATTACTGGAATAAGAGAAGATCCAGCAGTAAAAGAAATTTTTGATCCAACAAACCCAAACGCCGATGCTAATGGCTATGTCGAACAATCAAATGTGAATACAGCAGATGAAATGGTGGAGATGATTCAAGCGTTAAGAACCTATGAAGCCAATGCATCGGCACTGGAAAGTAACAAAAGTATGTTGAAAAAAGCATTGGAAATTTCGAAGGATTAGGTGAAAAAATGAACACAATTACTTACTCTCAACAACTCAATGACTATAAAAATCAGTTAAAAGCAATGAATGAGTTGAATACTTCTAGTCAACAACCCATTGAAAAAAAAGCTAGCTTGAACGAATTTGGCAATTTAGTGACCCAAGCGTTGGATAAGCTCAATACTCCGATGCAAAAAATGGATGAAGAAACGGTCAAAATGATTTCAGGGGATGAAAATGACTTAGCCAAAGCAATGATCAGTATGACTGAAGCACAACTTTCTTTGCAAACAGCCGTGCAAGTGCGTAATAAGTGTCTGGATGCTTATAACGAAATAAAAAATATGCAATTCTAGTATGGCAAAAGGAAAAGGTTGGAAGGATGAAATAAATGGGTGAAACAATCAAGCGATGGCTGGAAAATATGAAAGAAAAATGGAAAAACCTAAATAAATTAAAGCAAATAGCCATACTAGTTGGCCTCTTGAGTCTTTTTATTGCTTCTGGCATTTTTTATTTTGTCATGCATCAGGTGGATTATGGTGTCTTGTTTTCTGATCTTACGAAAGCAGATGCAGGAACCATTACTTCAGACTTGAAAGAAAAGAATATTGCCTACAAGTTAGAAGATGGTGGGAAAACGATTTTGGTCGATAGGAATCAAATTGATGAATATCGGATCGATTTAGCTGTGGATGATAAACTTCCGGATAGTTCAACAGGATTTGAATTGTTTGATGATTCCGGTATGATGACGACCGATGAAGATCGAAAAATCATGTATCAACGCGCTTTGTCAGGTGAATTGGAACGTTCAATCTCCGCTTTAGATGGCATTGAAAAGGCTAAAGTTATTTTGGTTACACCAGAAGAAAGTGTCTTTAGCGAGAAAGAAAAAGAGGCCACAGCTTCTGTTATGTTGACACTAAAAAAGCCTCTTTCCGATAAATCCGTTCAAGGAATTGTAACGTTGACTGCAGGAGCTGTTGAAAATTTAAATCCTGACAATATTAAAGTCGTGGATGATTCTGGCAATGTTTTAGCAGGAGGACAAGAAGATAAAGAGTTAGAAAAAGTAAATGATCGCTATATTGCTATCAAAAGTACTTATGAAAAATCCTTGGAAGAAAAAGTAAAAGAACTTCTAGAGCCAATTTATGGTACCGACAAAATGAAAGTTTCTGTCAATGTAGACCTGAACTTTGATTCTGTCGAGAAAACAACTACTACGTATAACGATCCAGAAGTTCGAAGTGAAAATGTGCAAGCAAGTGGCGATGCCGATGCTGTTGTTGAAGCACAAACGGGTCAAGCTGATGATAATGTTAGCGTGGTAACAGATGAAGATAGCGAGAATGGTCGTCATTATGAGCGTAGTGTCAATAATGAATTAGATACTGAAATTACCAAAACAATCAGTGCCCCGGGAATGGTTGAACGAGTGACAAGTTCAGTCGTTGTCAATGGAGAGTTACCTAAAAACATGCAACAAGAACTACGAACCCTTGTGGCTTCAGCAGTAGGCTTTGATGAAAATCGTGGCGATGAAATCACCGTTCAGGGGTTAAACTTTTATGAAGAAAAACCAAAAGAAGACGAAAAAACAAAAGCGGGGGGAAAAACAAATTTGAACAAGCTAGCAGGATACTTGATCGGATTTGGCGTGGCTTTGCTTTTGATCTTAATAGCAATTGGCATAGTAGTCGTTACTCGCAATCGAAGGAAAAAAGTAGACTTTATTGCAGAAGAAGAACCAACAGCTTCTACGGATGCTTCAGAAGAAATGATGGAAGCTTTGGCTAAAATCAATGAACGCTTAGAAAAAACGGAAACATTCCAACAAGAACAAGCAATTGTTGAGCCAGAAGAACCGATAGAAGAAATCGAGGACGAAGAAGAATCAGAAGAAGAATGGATGCCTTTAAAAGTAGAAGATGAAAGTCTCAACAACAAGAAAGCAAAAAAATATGCCGTGGATAATCCTGAAGTGGCAGCCGAATTGATCAAGGCGTGGTTAAAAAATAAATAAAGGAGGAATCGAATCGTTGAATGCTATTGATGGAATAAAAAAAGCGGCTATTTTACTGATTTCCCTAGGATCAGAAACCTCTTCAAAAATTATGAAACTTTTACCTGAAGATGTAATCAGGAAAGTTAGTTATGAAATAGCCAATACCGATTTGGTTCAGCCCGAAGAAAGAGACCAGGTCTTGCAAGAGTTTGTTGAAACATCTAGTGCTAGGCAGTATGTATTAGATGGCGGAATAGATTATGCCAAGGATTTATTGAATCAAGCGTTAGGGCCTCAAAGAGCCAAAGACGTCATTGACATTTTGACACAAATACAGTTAAGAGAACGACCATTAAATATCGTTCGAAAAGCTGATACACAACAATTGACGAATCTTTTACTTAACGAACACCCTCAAACGGTGGCCTTGGTTTTGTGTTACATGCAATCAGAAAAAGCCGCCAATGTACTCTCCCAGTTCCCTGATAAAATGCAAGTCGAGATAGCTGAGAGAATTGGATTGATTTCTAGTACTTCACCAGCTGTTTTAGAACGTATTGAAGGGGTCATTGAAAATAAATTTTCGAATTTGGTTGAAAATAATAGTGAAAATGTTGGTGGTGTGAACACCTTAGTTGAAATTTTGAATTCAGCAAGTCGAGGTACTGAAAAGAATATCTTGTCTGATTTAGAAAAACGGCGACCAGAATTATCCAATGAAGTCAAATCAAGTCTCTTTACTTTTGAAGATATTGTTGGCCTGGATCGTTTGGATGTACAAAAAGTCTTACGAGATGTTGATAACAATACGCTTGTTTTGGCTCTAAAAGGAGCTACAGAAGATATTCGCTCATTCATTTATACCAATTTATCAACGCGGGCTGTCCAAAATATTCAAGAAGAAATCCAATTTATGGGACCTACTCGTTTATCAGCAGTCGAAGAAGCCCAACAAACAGTGGTAGCAGTAATTCGCAAGTTAGACGAAGCAGGTGAGATTTATATTGGAAGAGGGGAACAAGATGCTGTGGTCAAATGAAGCCATTTTTAAAAAAGAGCAAGTGGATGCTTCAATAGCTTCTAAAGTAATTGTTACCCAAATTCCCTTGATTAAAAAAAAGCAAACAATTTCTTCTGATAATCACCTCAAGAAAGACGAAGTGGCCAAGGTAGAAAAGGCGGAGAAGACTGAAAAAATAGCCGAGAAAATTGTGGATCGAAAAAAAGAAGAACTTCGGTTGGAACAACAAGAACAGTTGAAAAAAATTGAAAATTTGAAAGAAAAAGTTTTGAAAGCTGCTGAAAAAAAGGCACAACAACAACTTCAAAACGCCTTTGATGAAGCGGAAGTAATCAAACAAAAAGCTTATCAAGAAGGCTATGAATTTGGGAAAAAAGAAGGGCACACAAAAGGCTACAAAGAAGGGCGACAAGAAGCCACTATAAAGACTGAAAAGCAACTCTTTTCGGCTACAGAAACGCTCAATGATGCCATTCAAATAGGGAATAATTATGTAAAAGAAAAAGAACAAGAAATTATTGAATTTAGCTTGGCAATGGCCAAAGCCATTACTAAAACTCAATTTAAAATGGATCATTCTATGATTTTGCAAATACTAAAACCAATGTTAGTAAAGTTAGAACAACCCGATCAATTGATTGTGATTCATGCGCATTCAAAGCATTATGAAGACTTAGTGGGAGAAATGAAAAGAAAGCAAGAGCAACTTCCTACAATGCGGTTTTTAGTGGCTAAAGATGATCAAATGGCTCTTTCAGATTTAACAGTCGAAACAGATCAGGCATCGGTAGTATTCAATTTACAAGAAGAGTTGCAATTGTTTTTAAAAGAAATTACAGAGGAAACATAAGATGCAAATTAGTTTAGCTATGGAAGAATATCTAGAAAAAGCAAAACAACATCGTCCATTTGCTTTATATGGAAAAGTAAGCGAAGTAATCGGACTAATCATCAGAGTAGAAGGTTTGGACGTTTTTGTGGGAGAAATTTGCGAGGTTTATGTCAAGAACAGTCAAAAAATTGCTCTGACAGAAGTTGTTGGCTTTATCAAACAAACGGTTTTATTGATGCCTTTAGATGAACTAGAAGGAATTGGGCCTGGTTGTAAAGTTAAAGCAACGGGAAAAACTTTGACTGTTTCAGTAGGTGAAGGACTTTTAGGACATACACTTGATGGATTAGGACGTCCCATCGATGGAAAGGTCCAGTTAAAAAAAGTTACAGAAGTCGCTGTCACACATGATTCTCCTGATCCATTTCAACGACGCAAAATTACGAATGTGATGTCCACAGGAATTCGTGCCATTGATGGGTTAATGACTGTAGGAGAAGGGCAACGAATCGGAATTTTTGCCGGAAGCGGTGTGGGAAAAAGTACGTTACTGGGAATGATTGCTCGTTATTGTGCGGCAGATGTGATTGTCATTGGTCTTATTGGGGAACGTGGGCGAGAATTGAAAGAGTTTATTGAAAATGATTTAGGTAGTGATGGTTATAAAAAATCAGTGGTTGTTTGTGCAACTTCAGATGCCCCGCCTCTGGTTCGTTTGAAAGGAGCCCACGTAGCTACTGCTATTGCTGAATATTATCGAGACCAAGGTAAAAAAGTTATCTTAATGATGGATTCTGTGACTCGTTTTGCCATGGCGCAACGTGAAATTGGCTTATCTACCGGGGAACCACCGACAACTAAAGGCTATACGCCGTCCGTATTTGCTGCTTTGCCTAAACTTTTGGAACGAAGCGGCATGTCAGACAAAGGATCAATCACAGCTTTTTATACTGTTTTGGTTGAAGGCGATGATATGAATGAACCAATTGCTGACGCGGTAAGAGGAATTTTGGATGGACACATCATTTTGTCACGAAAAATTGCGGCACAAAACCATTACCCAGCAATCGATATCCAAAATAGTTTAAGTCGATTGATGAAGGGATTGGTTACGCCGGAGCATAATAAACATGCTGGGGAGCTAAAAGAAAATTTAACAACCTATGAAGAGGCAAAAGATTTAATTGATATTGGTGCCTATAAAAAAGGTAGCAACGTCTTAGTCGACTATGCTATTTCGATGCATCAACCAATTAAGGAGTTTTTGTGTCAGAAAGTTGAAGTTTGCTCAGAATACGAGCAGTCAGTGATGAAACTACACTCGCTATTCAATGAGGTCTCTTCCCGTTTTGATTAATAGAAGTATAGTGAGGAATAACAGTGGAAAAATTTACATTTTCGTTAACCAAGGTCTTAGAATATCGCAAGGGACAAGAAAAACAAGCGAAGCGAATTTATGCAGCAGCACAAAAGGAATTGAATGAGGCTGAAAAACAACTGGAAGATAAGAAAATTGAAAAAGACAGCTTGCTAAACATTCAAGAAGCAACGATCAATCGGATGCAAGTTCAGCAATGGTATTTATTAGAACTAAACCAAAAGATACAAGAATCCATCCAACAAATTCAAAAGTTGACAGTCCAAACAGACAAAGCGCTCAACCGTTATATCGAAGCTCAAAAAGAAAGAAAAGTACTTGAAAAGTTGGCTGATAAACACTTTGCTGAATATCAACTACAGGCCAATCGAGAGGAACAAAAAATGTTGGATGAAATGGCGGGACGTCGTATTAAAATTAGTTGATAGCAGTTGAAAGGAGAAACTTTATTACATGGATCAAGTATTGGAAGTTTCAGGCGGTTCACCGCCCAAAATGAAATCAAGAACAACCGAATCTGAAGATATTCTCTTATTTCAACAACTTTTCCAACAGATTCAACCTATTTATGAGGATCGTTTACTAGATCCTTCGTTTTTAAAAAATCAACTTGAATTCTTGGTAGAAATAGAACCTAACCAAGTGACAGCTGAAACAAATGAGTTAGAACAAGAAAAGATAACACCTTCTTTTGAAAGAAATAATAAGCTAGTGAGTCCTGATCCATTGTTAAAAAAATTGGAAAATCAGTTTTTATTCACAGATAGGAATGTTCAAGAAAAAGCAGGAAACGTGAAAGATTTTAAACTTCCCAAAATAGGTGAAGAGGGCAAAGATGCAACGAATACACAGCTTTTTGAAAATGTGGACCTCTTGTCTTCTCTTGAAAAAGAACCTGTATCAATGAAAGCAAACGAGCAAACTCCAGAAGTATTTAAAGAAGAAAAAGATGAAGAACACGTACAAGAGATTTTTTTGAACGAAGTAAAAAATGAATTTAATAAAAATAGTACGTCTCTAAACGTAAAACAAGAACTAGTACCAGCACCAATTTCGTTAGCAGAAAGCCTTAATGGCCAAAAAAATAAGCCTCTTAATAAAGTTATTCATAATGAAATAGAGCTTGTTGTTGATGAAAAAGACTCCGTTCAAAACTTGAGTAAAGAGATCCAAGAATTAACCTTGAATAAAGAACAATTCCCACTAGCTCTAAATTTGGAGTCGCTTATTTCAAAAGAAGTTGTGCTAAAACCTAACAAAGAACCCATAGCAAACATGAACAAAATAACTGAAAAAATGGCAAAACCGATTCTAAAAATGATTCAGTCAGAGCGAACATCTACACCACAGAAGATGACATTTTCCTTAACACCCCATTCGTTAGGTAAGATTGAAGTGAGTTTAAATACAACTACGAATGAAACTCAGTTAAAATTTGTCGTCCAAAGTCCAGAAGTAAAACAATTATTAGAATCCATTGTGCCTAAATTGGAACAACTGTTGCAAAAACAAATGGCTTTGCCGATTACTGCTAGTCAAGTTGTACCAGAACAGATGCTGGCTAACGAGGCGATGCAATTTTCTTCACGTTCGTTTCAGCAGGGGAATACTTCGTTTCAACCGGAAAAAACTTCTCATAAAAAAACGAATTATTCAGAGCCTGAAGATAGTCTTATTGAAAAAGAAAAGTACCATGAATCAAAAATCAGTATTTTAATTTGAAATGGGGTGGAAATATGTCAAATTCAATTAATGGAATCGTCCCTTTTGCTGCCTCTCAAAATGTGCAACAAAAAGAAGATCCTTCCGAAATATCCATGGATGACTTTTTGAAAATATTAGCAGCATCAATGAGTAATCCTACCGTAAGTGCGGGGGGCTCTTCAGAAGGTGGGGGAAATCAAGGAACGGATTATATCAGCCAATTTGTTCAATTTACTAGCTTGCAACAGTTAAAAGAAATTGGAGATACCATGCAATATAACCTTATGATGGGTCAACAGCAACAAGCGTTTAGTTTGATAGGAAAACAAGTGACAATTCAAGAAAATGAAAGTGAGATTACAGGTACCGTAGAAAAAGTTCGGTTTATAAACGGCTTTGCAACATTAGTTGTTGATGGAAAAGAATACAATATGGCTAGTATTAAAGACGTCGGTATGGCTAGTGAAAAATAGCAAAAAAGTATAGGAGGAAACAAAAATGCTACGATCATTATATTCAGGTGTTAGTGGAATGAAAAATCTACAAACTAAGATGGATGTTATTTCAAACAATATTGCAAATGTCAATACGACAGGTTTTAAATCAAATCGAGTATTGTTCCAAGACTTAATGAGTCAAACTACTCAAGGTGCCAATGGACCTGCCAACGGTCTAGGTGGAACGAATGCGACGCAAATTGGTTTGGGTGTCCAAACGGGAGCTATCAGTACCGATTTTGCTGTTGGTGCCCCGCAAGGAACTGGTAATGCTATGGATTTTTATATCACAGGATCCGGATTTTTCATTGTTAAAGGTCAAGGAAATGAAACATTTTATACCCGTGATGGGGCATTGGTACGTGATAGTCAAGGCAACATCACAAATAATGCTGGGATGAAATTACAAGGAGTGAAGGCAGCAGAAAACACAAAGTATGGAGAAGATTTTGACCCTGCTGGTATAGATCCAACTGAGCAAGATTTAACTGATTTAAAAGTACCAAAAGAAATGGATGGGAAAGGTTACCAATCCATGTCAATCGATCAAAATGGTTTAGTCCTTGGTAAGTATGGTGATGAAACCTATGTCTTAGGTAAAGTTGCCATGGCCACTTTTAATAATCCGGGAGGTCTAGAAAAGGCCGGTGGCAATAACTACACGCTTTCAGCTAACTCAGGAGAACCAATCGTTAGTTCGAGTGGACAAAATGGGGCAGGATCTTTAGAGGCAGGAAACTTGGAAATGTCAAATGTCGATTTATCCACTGAATTTACTGAAATAATTATTGCCAGTAGAGCCTATCAGGCCAATTCACGTAGTATCACAACATCAGATGAAATGTTACAAGAGTTGATTAACTTAAAGCGCTAGCCTCTAGTCTTTAAGATGGTCTGAAAGGAATCTTCAACCCATGATAAAAGTAACAGCTTTAAATGAACATTCGTTTTATTTGAATCCTGATCTGATTTATCGTATTGAGACAATACCAGATACCTTGATCACATTGACAGATGGTAAAACGATTATTGTGAAAGAAACACCAGATGCAGTAGTTAATGCTATAATCATCTATCGCAGAAAGATCAATCAACCTTTTGAACAGAGAGCAAAAGAAAAGTAGGTGAACACCATGGACAAAAAGAAGAATAAAAAAGCTGAGAAGAAAGCTGAAAAACAAGAAGAAGTCATTCTAGCAAGTGAAGAAACGATTGTGAAAGAAAAGAAAGATCATTCAACGATTGTTTTACCAGTTATTTTAATATTAGCAATTGTCGGTAGTATTATTGGAACGATTGTGACAACCAAATATATCTTGCCTCCGGAAAGTGCACAAGCTCAAAGTGCACCTACTTCAACCGGCAAAATTTCAGAAGATCAAGTAATTGTCCCTTTAGAAGAATTCGTTGTGAATTTAGCCAAAGAAGAAAAAGGTTCGGAACAATATATCCGTGTGACACTTTCTATTTTAGTTGCAAATGAAAAAGAAAGTGAAGAACTCCAAAAAAATATGGCTTTGGTTAGAGATAGTGTGGTCAATGTTTTACGGCAAAAGAAGGCAGAGGATATTTTAAACGCTGAAGACGGTGTTAAAAATCTTAAAAAAGAACTTCAAGACGTAATCAATGAAGCTTATGGAAAAATGATCATTCAAGAAGTTTATGTGACCGATTTTGTCATTCAGTAGAAAGGATCCATTATGGATACGATTTTTTTATTAGTAAAAATGATCTTATTTTTAGGCATTATTTTATATCTTGCTCAGTTTCTTTTACATTATCTCGAACGATATAGCAAACCTGTGGGAAAGAACATGCAGATCCTGGATAAAATACAAGTCAGCAAAACTTCTTCAATCGGAGTCGTTAAAATTCTAGACACCTATTATTTAATGAGTTTTGCCGAGCAAAGCAATGAAATTTTAAAAGAATTGGATGTCTCTGAAGTCGCAAATTATATACAAGCCCCAGAAAAAAAGGAACCAATAAATGGACAAACCTTTAGTAAAATCTTACAAAACAATCTTAAGAAGGTAATCAGAAAGGGAAAGTCTTCCGATGAAGAAAAAACATCTTAAATTTTATATATTGCTTGTTCTTTTATTGAGTAACTTGGTGTTTCCCATTTCTGTTGATGCTGTAGACGTTGGGGAAGCTACGAATACAATCAATCGCTTGCTCGAAACAGGTAATGGCTCTGATCAAACGATTACTACCTTTTTAATGATGACCTTACTTTCTATTGTACCGATTTTATTGGTTATGACGACTTCTTTTACCCGAATCATTATGGTCCTATCGTTTACCCGAAATTCATTGGGAACCCAGCAAAGTCCTCCGAATCAAGTATTGATTGGGCTTGCCTTATTTTTGACATTTTTTATCATGCGTCCTGTGTATTCAGACATTTATAAAGACGCAATCGAACCTTTTCAAAAAAACGAGATTTCTCAAACCGAGGTTTTTGAACGATCAGAAGTGCGAATCAAAGAATTTATGTATAAAGAAACACGAGAAAAGGACTTGAAATTGTTTGTAGATTTAGACGATGGAAACGATCAAGAAAAGACGTATGCTTCCTATAAAGAAATTCCATTAACTGTTATCACGCCGGCCTTTATCATCAGTGAATTGCGGACCGCTTTTAGTATTGGCTTTTTCATTTTTATTCCGTTTTTGATCATTGATATGGTAGTCTCTAGTATTTTAATGTCGATGGGAATGTTTATGTTATCGCCAGTCATGATTTCTTTACCATTTAAAATTTTACTATTTGTCGTTTCTGATGGATGGCATCTTATCGTCGAGTCGTTGGTGAAAGGATTCCAATAAGAAAGAAGGAATAACATGTCTCTTGCTTTGGTATTAGATGTCTTACGAACCGCTTTTTTAAAAATTTTAATGATTGCCGGTCCTGCAATGGTTGTGGCCATGGTGGTTGGCTTAGTTGTAAGTATTTTTCAAGCAACTACTCAAATACAAGAACAAACGTTGAGCTTTGTCCCTAAATTATTGGCAATTTTTATCACATTGATTCTTGCTGGTAATTTCATGTTGAACCAGTTGGTCAGTTTTACCCAATCGATCTTTAAGATTATCGCCTCCTTATAAGGAAAAAATATGATGACCGTACAAATGTTTCTTCTCATTTTTCTAAGAATCACTTCTTTTGTAGTAATCTGTCCTGTGTTTTCTAATCGAGGGGTTCCTCAGCTAGCAAAAGTCGTATTGACTGCTTGTTTGACGGTAGGCGTTTTTCCTTTTGTTGATATACCAGAAATGGAAGTCACAAATCTTGCGTTGATCTTGATGAGTTTAAAGGAAGTGCTTTTAGGGATGACAATGGGCTATATCAGTCAACTCGTTTTCACCGCAATCGAAATGGCCGGACAAATGATTGATTTTCAAGTTGGTTTTTCAATGGGACAAGCCTATGATCCTAGTTTTCAAACGATGTCTTCTCAATTTGGAAAATTGTATTATTGGATTGCGATGGCTGTTGTGTTTATATTGGATTTGCATCATCTTCTGATTAAAGGTTTGGTTCTCTCCTTCACTCTTGTTCCTTTGGGGAGTTTTCTTTTACAATCAAAAGATATAGAAGGAATCGTGACCTTATTTGGCAAAAGTTTTGAAATGGCATTAAATTTGGCTGCACCGATGATTATTGCTGTTTTGGTGATCGATTTGACTTTGGGAATCATCTCAAGAAGTATTCCCCAACTAAACGTTTTAATGTTGGGATTACCTATTAAGACCATGGTAAGTTTTGCAATTTTCTTAGTGCTTGCCCCCAATGTTATGAATTTTTTAGGCAAACAGATGCCTGAGAATTTAGGCTTTTTATTGAAATTTATCCGATCGATTCCTAATAGA
Source organism: Candidatus Tetragenococcus pullicola (assembly GCA_019115705.1). Lineage (GTDB taxonomy): Bacteria > Bacillota > Bacilli > Lactobacillales > Enterococcaceae > Tetragenococcus > Tetragenococcus pullicola. The sequence continues at coordinate 13,731 of DXDB01000088.1, forward strand.
TGAGGTGAACAATGATGGCAAAAGAAGATAAGTCCGAACAACCCACCCCCAAGCGCTTAAAAGACGCTAGAAAACGAGGTGAGGTGGCCAAAACCCCCGATTTAAGTGCAGGAATATCTGTGTTGGTTTTTTCGATAGTACTCGTTCCCTTATGGAATAATGTTACAAAAAAAGTCGTTCATTATCTTATTGCTTCTATTGAACAAGTGGATACTCATGAACGTTTACTTGGTGATCTCTCACATATTGGAATGCAGGCAATTGCTTTTTTTGCCACAATTTGTTTTCCTTTTTTTGTGATTAGTCTGTTGTTAGGCTTTTTTGCTAATTTTATGCAAGTGGGACTTTTGTTTTCAGGAAAAGCAATCAAACCGGCTTTTCGAAAAATCAATCCCGTAAATGGTTTTAAACAACTATTTAGTAAGCAAGCACTGATGAATTTGCTAAAAACGATGGGGAAATTTATTGTTGTTGT
>DXDB01000089.1 GCA_019115705.1 Candidatus Tetragenococcus pullicola
CCCCCCCGATTGAGCTCAGCAAGCCGTCTAGCGTGTGTAACGTCCACTTCAGACCGTTTAAACGTCGGCTTGATTAAATCATCAAGAGTTAGTCCTAAAGCTTGTGAGAGCTTTGTAGCGAGTTCTAGTGATACGCCTCTTTCGTGGTGGATAAGTCGGTAGATAGTTGACGGATAAACGCTAACTTTCTTAGCCAATCCGTAGGTATCATAGCCTTGTTCTGCCATTTCACGTTTTACGTTATTTGCAAAGTTTAATTGCATTTGGTTCACTGCTTCCTCCCCTCCAAAACGATTTCTCCCAATCGCAATCCAGCAACAAAAAAGACAAAGATAGTCGCTACTTTCCATTGACCGATTGCGGACAAGAAAGTAATCATTAGTAAGTAGCCTGTTGATTCAGCTAGGTTAATAAGTTTTTTCATTCTTAGCACGCCCCATGCTTATTTTTTATTTAGCCATTTTTCTACTTCGCGTATGTCAAACTCGAGTGAGCCTGTTGGAGTGTAGCGGTATGGCAGACCTTTTTTCATGTAACGATAGATAGTGGTCGTTGATTTGCCGATACGCTCAGCAAGCTGTTTTTTGTTAAACATGACCTGATTTGTCTGTTTAAAAATCAACTCTTGCCTGAGTTTCTCAGTGATTTGTGGAAGTAACTCGTTTAGTCGTTCTTCCACTCGTTGATCAATTTGTTGTTCGATGGTCATGGTGGTCACCTCAACGATCTAAATAAATATCTTCTAACCCTAATAAATCAGCCATGTTATAAACTCTTTCGATAACATCTTCTTGAAATCCTTCAAAAGTGATTGGTTCTCCATCTACAGTGATATTCTCTGGTTCGCATTCGCATATTTCAATTAGTTCCTCTAAAATTGATTTGATGTTGTCATGCTCCATTTCTATCCCTCCTAAAATTCGTCATTCCAAACTTTGTACTTAACAGCATATTCTTTAACAATTGCTAGATAGATCTCTAACAGACGCTTATCATTTGCTATAACGTCTAATTTTCTTGTGTTTCTTTGTTTAGTTTTAGAAGCTCCTTCTCCAGCCATGCGATTTCTTAGATTCGTCAATCGTCTATCTAACTTGCAAGCAGCGCGACGATCAAGTTCTTGATAGATAGCTGACCCGATTTCTTGATAAGCTAGTCCTCCACCAACTTGTGTTCCCATTTTTCTGATTAGAGCTTGCGAATCTTGTCGCCAATCAGTTGTATTGAGTGCCACAATGTCAGAAATACCGTCAACTTTTGTTTCTAAATTTTTGGTTGCTAGCTCTTGTTTAGCTAAAGATTTAAATAGTCCGTTAAACATTTGCAATTCTGGACTTAAATTCGACGTGTCGAGCTCTTGTTTGATATGCGATTCCATGTCATTAAAAGCTTGAATATATTTAAGCTTGAATTGCATTGCTTTTGATCCAGTGAATCCCATGGCCAAAAGTGTGAAGCCGTCACGATTCATGTAAATTACTTTTCTATCACGACCGTATGAATCTGGTTCGGAGCCTTCTAAAAACATCTCTCCAAAATTGGATACATCTTTTTTAAGGTTTTCTACATCTCTCAAAATATGTCCGTGTTGTTTATCGAACGTTTCTGCTACTTGCAAGCTAGTAGTGACTGCTTGTTGATTCTTCATGATTACTAAGTTTTCCATTTTCATCTTCCTTTCTAAACTTTTATATTTTTGTCACCGTTTTGGTGCGTACGCGGTAAAAAAATTTCGTCCATCGGTTTGTCGAACAATTCTGCCAACATAAACATCTCGTCAGAATTAAATGGTACTCTTCCTTTTTCTTTTTCACGATAGGACATCGCTGTTATTCCTAAATAATCAGCAACTTCTTTTTGCGTCCACCGCTTTTCATTTTTGCGTAGATTCCACAAATTTATTTGCATTTTTTGTTCTCCTTTCTTGTCACCGTTTTGGTTACAAACTAATATTAGCACCATTTTGGTTACATAGCAAGTCTTTTTTTTAAATAAATCAAATTTTCTTCAAAAAGATAAATTTATTTCTATAAAATAGATAAAAATAGTTCCATTATGGTGACAACAATGATATAATAAAAACATGAATGGAGGTGTTACACATGGATTTATCTAAATATGTAGGCAATAAAATAAAAGAACTGAGAGAAAGAAATAATTACACACAAGATTATTTAGCAGAACTTTTAAACACAACAAGACAATCAGTAAGTCGTTATGAAAACGGAGATCGAAAAGCTAATCAAGACGTTTTATTTGATCTAGCAGAAATTTTTAATGTTTCTATCAACACATTTTTCCCAGATTCAAAAATAAATAAGAAAAACATCACTACTATATATAACAGTCTGGATACAGACCGACAAACAAAAGTCTATAATTATGCCGAATATCAGCTAGATGAACAAAACGCTTCTACTGTGAATGAAAACGTTGTGTCCTTAGATGACTATCGAAATAATGTAAGAATGCAGTCAAAAGTTTCTGCTGGTACTGGAATTTTAGACTTAGACCCTGAAAATGCTGAAACAATATCTTATACAGGTAAACTTCCAAATTACTATGATATGGCATTCCAAGTTTCTGGAAATTCAATGGAGCCAACGTTTTTTGACGGCGATATAATTTTTGTGGAAAAAATGAATGAAGTCATAAATGGCGCGTTGATGGTTGTACAAATTGATGATGAAGCTTTTATCAAGAAAGTTTATAAGAATGATCAACATTTGAGATTAGTTTCCTTAAACAAGGAATATAAAGATATAATTGCTGATGGGAATAACGATATAAGAATTGTTGGGAAAGTGGTATTTTAAGCCGGTTTAACCGCCGGCTTTAATATAAAAATATTAAATAGAGAGAAGGAATAAAATGAATACAGTGTTAGCTTTTGCTTTTTTGATAGGCATTGTTGGATTTATCGTTGGTATAGTGATGCTAATTTTTAAAATTATCAAAAAGAAACCTAAAAAAATACCAATTATAACTTCGATCGTGTCATTTTTGGTTATTTTAATATCTTTTTTTAACTTTAATCCTTATTACGTCGAAAGAGTAAATCCAGATGAAACGGATTGGAGCTCATATGATAGCGATATTACCTTTAACGATTTTGAAAGAGAACCAAAAAGTCATAATCTAGACAAAACTGTAATGCTAGTTAAAATTTTACAAGTTTTTCCACAAAATGAGAATGGTGAAAAATCATATCGTGCTGTCACGTTAGATTCTAATGATAATGAAAAGGATATGTTTTTGTATATAGACAAAGGATTTATAGATAAAAATATTATTGAAGACGATCTTCTAAATGTGTGGGTGCGATCTATTGGAGAACAAGATTATACTACTTTAGATGGTTCACCACGAACTATCCCTGCATTTTTTATTGACAAGTATGAAGTTTTTGAAACTATTAAATAATTATTTTAAAATAAACAGAAAGAAGGAAAAAGAAATGGCAAAGAAAATTAAAGGTGAAGACGGAAATTATTATAAAGTGAAGAAGCCATTTTATAAGAAAACGTGGTTTTGGGCAGTAGTAGTTTTATTAGTCATTGGTGTAGGTGGCTCGTTAGGAGATGATGATACGGAGACAATTAAAAAAGAAGAAACTATTGCTTCTTCTACCACAAAAGAAAGCGTAGAGGAATTAGATG
>DXDB01000090.1 GCA_019115705.1 Candidatus Tetragenococcus pullicola
TAAGACGTTAAGCGTATTCCAAACGTTTCATCACATTTAATCAAGTGACGAATATAAGCACGTGAATAATTCCGGCAAGTATAACAATCACAGTCTTCGTCAATTGGACGGAAATCACGAGCATATTGTGCGTTTTTAACCACCAAACGTCCTTTTGAAGTCATACAAGTCCCATTTCGAGCAATTCGTGTTGGCAATACACAATCAAACATGTCAACGCCTCGAATAGCGCCATCAATTAGAGAATCTGCTGTGCCCACGCCCATCAAATAGCGAGGTTTATTTTCAGGAATCAATGGTGTCGTATACTCTAAGACACGATTCATTTCTTCTTTCGGCTCTCCAACGGATAAACCACCGATTGAGTACCCCGAAAAGTCTAAACTCGTCAACTCTTTGGCACTTTGGCGGCGAAGATCATCAAAACCAGCCCCTTGAATAATTCCGAAAAGGCCTTGACTATCCCAGTTAGCATGAGCTTTCATTCCGCGTTCAGCCCAACGAGAAGTTCTTTCAATCGAATTCTTGACATAATCATAGCTTTCATAATAAGGTGGGCATTCGTCAAAGCTCATCATGATATCCGAGCCTAACTTATTTTGAATACCAATTGCTTTTTCAGGCGATAGAAACATTTTAGATCCATTCAAATGATTCTTGAAATGCACTCCCTCTTCTTCAATGTTTCTCATATCTGCTAAAGAGAAGACTTGGAACCCACCTGAGTCTGTCAAAATTGGTTGATCCCAATTCATAAATTTGTGGAGTCCACCTGCTTCAGCCACGATATCTTCTCCTGGTCGCAGCCATAAATGATAGGTATTACTTAAAATAACTCCGGCACCCATTTCTTTTAACTCTTCTGGTGACATCGTTTTTACTGTTGCTAATGTTCCTACCGGCATAAACATTGGCGTTGGAAAAGTTCCGTGAGGTGTGATCAATTCACCGAGTCTGGCTCCGGTATGTTTTTCTTTTTTTATCAAGCGATATTTTATCGCATGTTCTGTCATTACCGTTCCTACTTTCTTTTAATATCCTTGTCCATCATATATGTTGAGCGATTGATTTGCAACCATTTCCATGTTATTTTTAGGAAAAATCAGTTTTTAACTATTCCTTTTATTTCTGCTTCTTGTGCTTTTTTGTTATACTTTATTTATCATGAAAAAAGGAGGAAAAAAATTATGAAAACGAGTGGAGAATTAAAAGATGAAGCAAAACGAATGTTACGGGGACGTTGGAAAGAAGCTGTTTTGATGAATCTTGTGCCTGTTATAATCAATTTGATTATCGCAGCTATTTTTTTAGTTCCTTTAATTTTATTTTTAAGATCTGATCCAGAAATAGTAACTAATGGTGATTGGAGCCTTTCTATGAATAATAATACTGGAGGGTCGACAAGTGGCTCGGCTGGTGGTGGTTTAATCACTTCTTTCTTTACAGTTGCCATCTCATGGACATTTCTTGATGTTTTAAGAGGACAAAAGCAACGAATTGAACCATTGAAAGACGCATTGCGTACTTTTCATTCACCTTATGCCTTAGCGGTAGTAGTCATCTATTTCTTGAATGCTATTTTTACTTTCTTGTGGTCTTTGCTATTTATTATTCCTGGCATCGTTAAATCATACGCTTATTCTCAAGCGTATTATATTTATTATGATACCCACCAAGCAACAGGACAAACCCCCGGCTATCTTGATACCATTACAGCCAGTCGTCGAATCATGGACGGCCACAAAGGACAACTATTTTGGTTAGACCTTTCTTTTATTGGTTGGCATCTACTTGCTGTGTTAACTTTAGGAATCGGCTACCTATGGCTATCTCCTTACATTGCTGCAACTAAAGCTGCATTTTACGAAGAACTGCCAAAAGAATAAACCAATGCCGCTCATCTAATAAATTTTTTATTCAGATGAGCCTTATCAGTTGCAAGCGGTTTCTAATTGTAGTATACTTGGTTTGTAAGGAAAGAGAAGTTTGTTGGATCAAGTTCTCTAAATATAACTGACAGCAACGAAAAGATTGTCACAGCTACAAGATTCACCTACTATTTAAAGGCAAAGAGCTCGTATTTAAGAAACAACGAAACAAATGCTTCTGTTTGTAAGATTTGCACGTAGTTAGTGTTAAGATTGTGTACGAAACAAAATTTTCAAAGGAACATCTAGAGAAGTTACTTTGCCACTTATGCAAGATTGATCCAACAACACTCTTTTCAAATAACTTGGCGGAAGTCTAAAATTAGACTTCCGTCACTTTTTTGATTTATTAGAGTAGCTCTTTTTATTTAATAAACATCGCATCGCCAAAGCTAAAGAAACGATACTCCTCTTCAACGGCATGCTTGTACGCCGCCAGAATCTGTTCGCGACCTGCAAAGGCACTGACTAACATCACCAAGGTTGATTTTGGTAAATGAAAGTTAGTCGAAAACGCATCAACTACTTTGAATTTATAGCCTGGTTTAATAAAAATACTAGTCCAACCACTATCAGCTTGAAT
>DXDB01000091.1 GCA_019115705.1 Candidatus Tetragenococcus pullicola
GTGGCAATGCTGGAAACGTACGCTATTTTAGGGTTCGTTATTTCCTTCTTGCTGATCATGAATTAATTGAACCGTTTAAGAGACAGGCTTTAAGGTTTATAAAAACAAATGAAATATCTTTGAATGCCTTATTGACAAGCACTCTTTTACTCGTTTCTCAAATAGGAGGATCTTATGTCGGATATTACGAAGTTAACAGAAAAAATCATTCAAGATGCAACAAAAAAAGAAGAACAATATATTATTGAATCAGAAAGATCAATTGAAAGAAAAGAAGAATTAAAAAAACGACAGTTAGAAAAACAGGTCAATGAACTATTGACACGTTTTGAAAAAGAAATTCGTGCGGAAATAAGTTTAGAAGTTTCAGACCTTGATGTTAAATCTCGTGCTAAATTATTGGCCGTTAAAGAAAGTGTGCTAGATGAATTGTTTGAAGAAAGTCAGTTGCGATTAGAACAGTTGTCGCAAGAAGAATTTGATCAATTTGTTATAGCTAATATTGAAAAAACACAATTAACAGACCAGGCTGAAATTATTATTGGCGAAAATAGTGAATCATATGCCAGCAAATCGGCTATTCAAAAATGGCAAGATGCGCTTTCAAATTTGACGTTGACTATTGCCAAAAAATCGATTCCTCGACGCAATGGTTTTTTGATACGCCAAGGAGATATCGAGTATAATTTCACTTTTGAAGCTTTATTACGTTCTGTAAAAGATGAAATTAGTCATCAATTATTAGATGTTATTTTTGAGGAAGAATAAGGAGGCGGTAAAGTGAAGGACATTCAATATAATGCTGCCAACACAAGGATCCGCACCTATGAAAGTTCACTATTTTCGAATCGTGATTTTGAAGCATGGCTTGGTCTTAATGAAGCAGATGAGATATATGCTCGCTTAAGAGAAACTAGCTATGGAGACTTTATTGATGAAGACAGTGATGTTCATGATTTTGAAGATGTGTTATTAAAAGAAAAAAAACGGATATATGAACAAATGTATTCTTTAGCGCCTGATTCTCGTGTGGTGGACCTTTTCACACTGAAGTATGATTATCAAAATCTTAAACTTTTAGTTAAGGCTGACTATATGGAACAAGATTTTGATGAGTGGCTAGTTCCATTTGGCTCAAAACCTTTGGAGGTATTGAAATATTTAGTACGTGTTCGTAGAAGTGATCAAGTCGCTGAACAAATGAACGCTTGTATTCAAGAAGTTTATGAATATATTGAAGGCTACCAAGAAATTCAAGATATTGATATTATTTTTGACAACCATTATTGGGCACATTTGCGCGATATTACAGAAGAATTGGATCATCCGAGTTTTGAAAAAATGTATGAAAGAAATATTGATATCTTTAATATTTCGACAGCATTAAGAAGTCACTTGCTAGGAAGGAAAAAAGGATTTATCAGTGCTGTATTAGTTGAAGGTGGTAGTCTTTCAGTTGAAAAATTGGCAGATCTTTTAGGTCACTCGTTGGAAGATTTTTTTGATTACTTAAAAGAAACAGCTTACCGTCCTTTAATTGAAGCAAGCTATGATGAAATTGTAAACCAAGGAACAATGGAAACTTTTGATCTCTTGAAAGACGATTTTCAAATGGATCGCTTAAAAGAACAAAAAATCGTTCCATTTGGTCCAGCTGCTTTAGTAGGGTATATTTTTGCTAAGGAAATGGAAATCAAAAATTTACGAATCCTTTTAATTAGTAAAATAAACAAAATACCAGAAGAAGTGTTAAGAAGTAAGGTGCGTGAAAGCTATGTATAAAAAAATCGGTATGTTGGGCGGGAAGAATTCGATTCTACCTTTTAAAGGAATTGGTATAGATGTATTTCCGGTCAGCGACTTAGAGGAAGCACGTAACCAAGTGATACAAATGGCTGAAGAATATGGCGTTATTTTTATTACAGAACGAGTGGCACAGCAGCTAGAAGAAACAATTGCTCAATATGATAACAAAAAAACGCCAGCAATTATCCCGATACCCAGTAGTACTGGAAGTGTGGGAATTGGTATGGAGCGTATTCAGCAAAATGTAGAAAAGGCAATCGGAATGAATATTTTGGAAGATTAAAAGAGAAGGTGAATTTTTTTGGCAATAGGAACAATTACAAAAGTTTCCGGACCTTTAGTAACAGCAAGCGGACTTCAAGGAGCAAAAATCCATGAAATTTGTAAAGTCAGTGAAAAAGGCTTAATTGGAGAAATAATTGAATTAAAAAAAGGCACTGCCTCGATTCAAGTATATGAAGAAACAGCTGGAATCGGTCCTGGTGAAGTCGTTGAAACGACAGGTGCCCCGCTTTCTGTTGAATTGGCTCCGGGACTTTTGACTCAAATGTTTGACGGAATTCAACGCCCTTTAGATAAATTTATGGCTCAAACAGAAAGCGACTTTTTAGAAAGAGGCGTCTCAATCGAACCATTGGATTGGCAAAAAAAATGGACGTTTATTCCTAAAAAAGAAATTGGCGATGAAGTAATTGCCGGTGATATTATTGGGATCGTTCAAGAGACAAAAGCCGTTGAGCATCGTATTATGATTCCTAATGGTATAAGTGGAAAAATAAAAGTTATTAAAGCAGGAAACTTTTCAATTAAAGAAGTAATCTGTGTTTTAGAAACTGCAACTGGTGATAAAGATATTCAAATGTTACAAAAATGGCCGGTGCGGACACCTCGTCCCTACCATACCAAGTTGACTCCTGGTGAACCATTAGTTACTGGACAACGAGTGATTGATACTTTTTTCCCAGTAGCCAAAGGTGGATCAGCAGCAGTTCCGGGTCCATTTGGTGCTGGAAAAACGGTCGTTCAACATCAAATCGCCAAATGGGCAGATGTTGACATTGTTGTTTATGTTGGTTGTGGTGAGCGCGGCAATGAAATGAAAGATGTTATTAGTGAGTTTCCTGAGTTGATCGATCCTCAAACAGGGGAATCAATTATGGAAAGGACAGTATTGATCGCTAATACTTCTAATATGCCAGTAGCTGCTCGTGAAGCATCGATTTATACCGGAATCACGATTGCTGAGTATTATCGTGACATGGGGTATAGCGTGGCAATTATGGCCGACTCGACTTCACGATGGGCAGAGGCGCTACGTGAAATGAGTGGCCGTTTACAAGAAATCCCTGGTGATGAAGGGTATCCTGCTTATTTAGGCAGTCGGATTGCCGAATACTATGAAAGAGCAGGACGTTTCAAAAGCATCGGTAGCCAACCAAGAGAAGGAAGTATTACTGCAATTGGTGCGGTATCGCCAGCTGGTGGGGATATTTCTGAACCAGTGACACAAAATACATTGCGAATTGTCAAGGTTTTCTGGGCACTAGATAGCACTCTGGCTCAAAAACGTCATTTTCCATCAGTTAGTTGGGTCAACTCTTATTCTCTTTATGAAGATGAATTAAATGCTTATGTTGATGAAATCATGGGAGATGAATGGTCACAAATGGTAGCTCAAGCCATGACGATTTTACAAGAAGAAAGTCGTTTGGATGAGATTGTTCAATTAGTAGGGGTCGATTCCTTATCACAAAAAGATCGCGTAACCATGACATCTGCACGTTCAATCCGTCAAGATTACTTGCAACAAAATGCGTTTGATGATGTCGATACCTTTACCTCACGTACCAAACAATTTAAAATGTTACAAAATATTTTAACTTTTCATAAGGAAGCACAAACGGCTATTCAATTAGGGGCTTATTATGATGAAGTTTTAAAAGGAACGGTTGACTTACGAGAAAAAATTGCTCGAAGCAAATATATTCCTGAAACTGAACTTACACAGTTGGATGAAATTCAAACAGAAATCAAACAAACAATGCAAACTATTTTACAAGAAGGGGGCATGCATTAATGTTAAAAGAATATCGCTCCGTTTCTGAAGTCGCAGGGCCTTTGATGATTGTTGATCGGGTCACTGATGTAAAATATGATGAATTGGTTGAGATACGTACGCCAGAAGGAGAAATCCGCCAGGGACAAGTGTTGGAAATCTCTGAAGATCAAGCGGTTGTCCAAGTATTTGAAGGCACTAGTAATTTAGGAGCAGAAGAAAGTCGGGTCCAATTTTTAGGAACAGGACTTTCCTTAGGCGTTTCTTCTGATATGTTAGGCCGAGTTTTTGATGGTCTTGGAAAACCTAAAGATAATGGACCACGTATTATTGCAGAAAAAAAGTTAGATATCAATGGTGAAGCCATCAACCCGATGGCACGAGATTTTCCAGATGAATTTATTCAGACAGGAATTTCAGCGATTGACCATTTAAATACTCTTGTTCGTGGACAGAAGTTACCGATTTTTTCAGCTTCTGGATTACCCCATAATGAAATTGCGGCACAGATTGCCCGTCAAGCAACAGTTCCTGGGCAAGAAGATAATTTTGCAATTGTCTTTGCAGGAATTGGAATTCCATTTGAAGAATCACAATTTTTTATCGATGAATTTAGAAAAACAGGGGCACTTGATCGCTCTGTTCTCTTTTTAAATCTTGCCAATGATCCAGCGATTGAACGAATTGCGACACCAAGAATGGCTTTAACAGCTGCCGAATATCTTGCCTTTGAAAAAGACATGCATGTTTTAGTAATCATGACAGATATGACGAATTACTGTGAAGCATTGCGTGAAATTTCCGCAGCACGTCGAGAAATCCCGGGACGAAGAGGGTATCCAGGCTATCTGTATACCAATTTGGCAACTTTATATGAACGAGCAGGACGCTTGTTAGGCAAGAAAGGCTCAATTACTCAAATTCCTATTCTAACGATGCCTGATGAAGATAAAACGCACCCGATTCCTGATTTGACTGGCTACATTACAGAAGGACAAATCATTTTATCAAGAGAGTTGGAAAAGCGCAATATCAACCCACCAATCGATGTTTTACCTAGTTTGTCTCGCTTGAAGGATAAAGGAACCGGCGAAGGAAAAACACGGGAAGACCATGCAGCAACGATGAACCAAATTTATGCTGCTTATGCAGACGGAAAATCAGCGAAAGAATTATCTGTAATTTTAGGTGAATCAGCTTTATCAGATGCAGATAAAAAGTTCGCTCATTTTGCAGATCGTTTTGAAAAAGAATATCTGGATCAAGGCTTTTACAGCAATCGTAGCATTGAAGAAACGCTTGATTTAGGTTGGGAATTATTGGCCACACTTCCTAAAGAAGAACTTAGTCGTATCAAAGAAGAATATATTAATAAATATATGCCTTCTGCAAAGGGGTGATAAGCTATGGCTGTTTTAAATGTCAATCCTACTCGAATGGAATTGAGTCGACTAAAAAAAAGATTGGTCACTGCGTCTCGTGGACATAAACTTTTAAAAGATAAACAAGATGAGTTAGTGCGTCAATTTGTAGATTTGAGTAAAGAAAATCAACGATTACGCAAAAAAGTTGAAGATATTTTACAAAAAGGAATGGAAGATTATGTACTAGCTTCTAGTAGTATTCCTGATCATGTGCTTCAAGAAGCATTTGCGGTTCCTTTAAATACTGTTTCTTTAGACGTGCAAGATAAAAATATCATGAATATGGAAGTTCCAGTTTTAAATGAAGCTTATGCTGAAGATACTTATGAAAATACCTTTACCTATGGATTCATGAGTACTACTAGTGAACTGGATCGTTCCTTGCAACAACTTGATTCCATTTTACCAATGATGTTGAAATTAGCAGAAATTGAAAAAACATGTCAGTTAATGGCTAATGAAATTGAACGAACGAGAAGACGGGTCAACGCTTTAGAATATATGACAATCCCTAATTTGACGGAGACGATTACTTACATCGAACGAAATCTCGATGAAAGTGAACGTGCTAATCTGACTCGTTTGATGAAAACAATTGATATTATCGGTGAAAATTAAAGCAGAGGGACTAAAAAAGGTCCCACTGCTTTTTTTATGCAAATAAAATGACGGTAATATTCTCATCGGTTATACTGAAAAAGAGAGGAATGAGGTTTTTTTGAAAATTGAAATTAGACATCGCTTAGTAGGGACGATTCCTTTACTAGAAGTGGTTGATAAGAAACATCTTTTTGATCGGTTGCCTTTGATCATTTATTATCACGGTTGGCAGACATCTAAAGAATTAGTATTGACCCAAGCAAGAAAGTTAGCCAAAGAAGGATTTCGAGTGGTGGTACCTGATGCTGAAAATCATGGGGAAAGAAAGCGACCAGTTTCTAAAATTCCTTCCTTGACATTTTGGCAAAGTATCCAAACGAATTTGTTTGAATTTTCGACGATATTGGATTTTTTTGAACAGTTGAAAGTGGTTGATACAGTAGGAGTCGGAGGCGTTTCAATGGGTGGCATGACGACCACAGCTTTATTGACACAACATCCAGAAATTCAAGCAGCGGCTTGTGTAATGGGATCACCAAGTTTGTTAGGCTATCGTCGATTGCTTTTAACCGATATTGAAAAAAGAGGTTACACTATGCCAAAAGATTACGAAAAGCTAACCAGTTGGATACCCGCCTATGATTTAGAAACTCATTATGAGAAACTTGACAAACGGCCGCTTTTCTTCTGGCATGGAACTGAAGACGAAAAGATTCCCTTTGCGTTGACTAAACAATTTCTTAGTAAAAATACTGGACCAGAAATAACCGCCTATGTAGAAAAAGAAAAACACATGGTACAAGTAGAGACAATGGATAAAGTCACAGCGTTTTTTGTAGATCATTTAAAAAAAGACTTTGTTTAATATAGAACAAGCATAAAATTCGTTTTCTTTGTTAAATTTTCATATACTAGTAAAAGTTGTAGTGACGAGGAGGAACAAAGAATGGATTATCGAGTATTACTTTATTATAATTACACCCCAATTGAAGACCCCGAAAAATTTGCCAAAGATCATCTGGCTTTTTGTAAAGAACTTGGTTTAAAAGGTCGAATTTTAGTAGCCAAAGAAGGAATAAACGGAACAGTCTCTGGAACAGTTGAGCAAACCAATGCTTATATGGAAGCCATGCATGCGGATGCTCGTTTTAAAGATACTGTTTTTAAAATCGATGTAAGTGAAGGCCATGCATTTAAAAAAATGCACGTACGTCCACGAGAAGAATTGGTTGCTTTGCATCTAGAAGAGGATATAGATCCTAATCAATTGACTGGAAAATACTTGGAGCCAAAAGAGTTTAAAGAAGCATTGTTAGATGAGGAAACCGTCGTAATCGATGCTCGTAACGATTATGAGTATGATTTAGGTCATTTTCGAGGAGCTGTTCGTCCAGATATTCGAAATTTTCGAGAATTACCCCAATGGATTCAAGAAAATAAAGAAACATTTATGGATAAAAAAGTTGTTACCTATTGTACTGGTGGCATCCGTTGTGAGAAATTTTCAGGATGGCTATTAAAAGAAGGAATTAAAGATGTTGGTCAACTTCATGGCGGTATCGCAACTTATGGTAAAGATCCAGAAATAAAAGGTGAGTTGTGGGATGGTAAAATGTACGTCTTCGATTCTAGAATTAGTGTACCTATCAACCATAAAGATCCCAAAGTGATTGGTAAAGATTGGTTTGATGGTACTCCTTGTGAACGTTATGTAAACTGTGCTAACCCAACATGTAATCGACAAATTTTAGCTTCTGAAGAAAATCAGGACAAGCATTTGGGCGGCTGTTGCTACGATTGTGCGGCTAATGAAAATAATCGCTATGTAATCCAGCACCATATTTCTGAAGAAGAACGTCAAAAACGATTGGCTGCAATTTTGAATGAATCCGCCGCTGTTTCATTATAAGAATCAAAGACTGCTGATTTTAGTAATCAGTAGTTTTTTTCTTATAGGTATTATTTTAAGAGCTTTTTTAAAAATAGATAAAAATAACTATCTTGGTTTTCTTTTTCACATAAAATAAGCTATGATTACTTTAATCAGATTTTTTAGAAGTAAAAATGCATGAAAACGACGTAGAATAAATACTAGGATGCAAGTGTGAGGGTAAACCCAGATAAGGAGTAGGCAATGAAAAAATTATACATCAAGCAAAAAGTGTTTAGTATTGGCGAAAAGTTTACGGTGACAGACGACAAACAGCGTCCTTGTTACTTTGTTGAAGGAAGCTTTTTTAAAATTCCCAAAGAATTTGTCATTACAGCTGCAGACGGAGAGGAAGTTAGTCGAATTACTCGAAAAGTCTTCTCTTTGTTACCCAAGTTTTTTGTAGAAATCAATGGCCAAGAGATGATAACGTTGACCAAGGAATTAACCTTTTTTAAAGCCCGTTACACGATTGATGGAAAAGGAATCGATGTTCAAGGAAATTGGTGGGACATGGATTTTGATGTTTATTCCTATGGGAAGCATGTCGCCTCTATCAATAAGCGATGGGTTTCATGGGGAGACACTTACGAGGTGACGATTCTAGATGAAAATTTAGAGGGGTTGCTCCTATCTTTGGTTGTAGCAATTGATGCAGTGAAAGCAGACGAAAATGCAAGTGCAAGCAGTAGTTCCAATTAAAAAGAAGCTAGAAAACGGATAGAGTTTTCTAGCTTCTTTTCGTTTGTGTTGTTTTTCCTTGTAGCAATTGTACGGGGAGTGTGTAACGAGAATCTACCTGTTTTTTTGGGTCGTTGATTAATTCAATTAGTAAATTAACCAAAAGTTCTGCACAATCATCAATCGGTTGGATAACAGTTGTCAAACTGGGAAAATAGGTTTGAATAAATTCGGTACCATCATACCCAATGAGCTGGAGCTGATCAGGAATTGTAATGCCTAGTTTAGAACATTGGTCACCGACTAGTAAAGCTGTTAGATCATCTGTGCAAAAGAGACCATCGAGTGATTCATCTTTAAGAATTTGAGCAATCTTTCTCTTTTTTAAAGAAGTAGAATTTTCAAAAGTTTCAAAGCGAAAAACTTGTGGAGAAAGATTATTTTCTTTCAAAACATCTAGATAACCGCTCAGTCTTTCATTGGTTGGTGAATTTGAAGCATTACTACCGGTAATAATGCCAATCTTTTGACAACCATTTTGAATCAGATGCTCAGTTGCTAGTTTTCCACCTTGATAATTATCGCTTCCGACAATGGGAATACCTGAAGCCAGTAAACGGTCAAAAGATAAAATCGGTGCATCGATTTGGCGATATTCTTTGATGCCTAAGTTATGGGCGCCAGCAATGATGCCATCGACTTTGTTGGCGGCAAGCATATTGATATAGCTTTTTTCTTTTTCTTTATTGTTGGCACTGTCACACAAAATTGATTTATAACCATGTTCGAAGAATTTACTTTCTAGCTTTGTGACAAGTTCGCCAAAAAAAGGATGACTAACAGTAGGGAAAATCAAACCAATCAATTGGGTGTTTTTCCCTTGTAAAGAACGAGCCAATGAATTGGGCTGATAATTTAGTTCGTGCATGGCTGTTTCTACTTTTTCAATTGTTTTTTGACTTAAAGAACCATAGCGATTGATGACACGTGACACTGTGGTGGGGGAGACACCTGCTTTTTTGGCAACATCTGTCAATTTGATGGTCATTTTTATATACTTCCTATTCTATGAAATCTGGGCAGATCGTAATGGCCAAAACTTTGCTTGAAATTTTCCGCTAGTGCCAGAAAGAAAGAGGTCCGTTTCTGCTTTTGGAAACACTCGACTAGTCATTGTTTGAGCACCGTCATTAATAAAAATTTCGCAAATGGAGGCATCCACAAAAATTTGGAGATGAAGGCTTTTATTTTTTTCCAAGTCCAATTTTCTGGTAGTGCCATAGTCTTGGGCGAATGGTAAATGAAGTTTTCCGCGATCTAAGATAAGTTTACCATTTATTGTGTCAAAGTGAAGTGTCAGGCTATAATTTTGTTTGATATCAGAAAATAATTGTAGGCTACCTTTACTTGTCGCATCGATGGTTAAATCAAGTTCATAACAATTTTTACTAGGTGAAAAGAGTTTAGTTGCTTGCGTTAGGGATCCTTTTTTTTCTTGAAGATGGTTGCGTAATGTTTGATACTCTGAAGCTGGCTTTTGATACAATTTGTTATTCTTTAAACTTAATTCTTTGACTAAGCTCAAGCAATGTGCCCAGCCCTCTTCATCACTGGGATAATCAATTTCTGGCAAGCCGACCCAACTGATGGCCAGTACACGACCGTCTGGAGCATTGAAAGCCTGTGTCGCATAAACATCAAAGCCTTCATCTAAATTTTTCAATGATTTTACGTCTTTTAAATCAAGGTTTTTTAAATCGAAATCAGATCCTATGATGTAAGTGTTTGGATAGATATTTTGATAAGATAAAGTATCCTGTCTTAACCCTTGAGGACAAAATAATAAAACAGGTTGTTGATC
>DXDB01000092.1 GCA_019115705.1 Candidatus Tetragenococcus pullicola
CAAGTCGATCATAAACTAAAAAGTAAGACAAGCAAACAAAATTTATTACTTCTTTCTGATTTGGAAATTGGCATTGTTTACTTTGTTTCAGCCGCTAAACAAAACATGGTCTTACTCGAACAAATTCGTGCTCATTCTGTTTATAAGGCTATGAATGATACTGAAAAAGAACAATTAGATGATGTGCTCATCGAAGCCAAACAGCTCGTTGAAATGACACAGCTTTCCGCACAAATTTTACAACAGCTGTCCGGAGCTTATAATAATATTTTAAATAATTCATTGAACGAAACCATGCAAGTCCTTACTGTTCTTTCCGTCTTGCTAACAATTCCCACCATTATTTCAGGCTTTTTTGGAATGAATATGCCGTTACCTTTAGAAAATAACCCCATGGGCTGGATCATTACCGTTGTTGTAACTGCTTTATTATGGTTTCTCTTATCCAAAGTCCTTCAAAAATGGATGCGATAAAAATAGAAGTAGGCTTGAATGCCTACTTTTTTTGATTGCTTTTAAACATATACCATATGAAGTATTAGGACATCACAAGTTATTCCAATATACAAATTTTCCTTGCAAAGTTTTTTAGAAGTGTTATCCTAACAACGAACCAATAAAATAAATAGACAGTTCGTAACCATCCTGTCGAAAAACAAAACTAGGGATTATGTCACTTTTACAGGCAATCTCTGTAAAAGTTTTTTTATTTTTGTAGGAGGTGATGATATGAAAGAGACTTCATCTGTTTTAAATACATCAACGAAACGCATCGTATTTTCAGCTTTGATTATTGCGGCATATTTAAGCTTAATGGCAGTGACCGCAAGTTTTGCTTTTGGTTCTATACAGATTCGAATTGCAACGGCACTTTACGCTCTTTCTTATTTATTCCCTTTTCTTGTTTTTCCACTTGGTTTGGCAAACATGCTCTCAAATTTATTATTAGGTTCGTTGGGAATGATCGATGTCTTGGGAGGCTTTATTGTAGGAATTCTAACCTCTCTTTTGGTTTATGCAATCAGAAAACTCAAACTTCCTGAAATTTTAATTGTGTTACCTATCATTCTCGTCCCTGGATTAGGTATTCCAACCTATCTCCATCAACTATTACAGGTCCCTTATTGGCCACTAGCAATAAGCTTGCTTCTTGGTCAAACGGCACCAGCTATTTTAGGTTACTTTTTTGTAAAAGCCTTAAAGAAAAGAAAGGAGATTTATCATGACTGATCGTACGTCAGAAGGATTAAAAAACTTAGGCAACCAAAACACGAAATATCCCCAAGATTATGCCCCTGAAGTATTAGAGGCGGTTGGCAATGTACATGAAAATGATTATTTTGTGAAATTCAACGCTCCTGAATTTACCAGCCTTTGTCCAATTACCGGTCAACCAGATTTTGCAACAATATATATCAGCTATGTTCCAAATAAAAAATTAGTTGAGAGTAAATCATTGAAACTTTACCTATTTAGTTTTCGTAACCATGGTGCTTTTCATGAAGACTGCGTCAATACGATTATGAAAGATCTTATTCATTTGTTAGAACCACGATATATCGAAGTTTGGGGAAAATTCACGCCTCGTGGTGGCATCTCCATTGATCCTTTTACCAACTATGGTAAAAAAGATACCCCGTGGGAAAATGTAGCCTTTGAGCGACTATCACATCATGATTTATATCCTGAAAAAATTGATAATCGTTAAAAAAGTTTTTGATTAAAATTAGTGCAAATTATAGTAGAAAAAAATCCCTAAAAACACGTTTTTCTCGTGTCTTCAGGGATTTTTTTCACTCAACAAAACTAATTATCTAAATTTCTTTTATATCCTTTTTATTCAATAAAAACCAAGTAACTAATGTCGTAACAATCAGATAACCGCCAATCACAAGAAATGGTCGTGCCCCTATGGAACGAATTTGTTCTGTGACATCCCAGACGCCCACTTCAAAATTTACAGCACCCACTGACGTACTCTGACCTCCCATTAAGCCACTCATATTCATGAGAGCTGTCTGCAATTTATCTGTATTGGTCGACAATAAAAAAGGATCCACATTAATATTTTTTAAAATAGGGAGTTTCATAACCAAGTGAATGAAAGACGCAAACATACCACTAGAAAATAAGAAAAATAAAAGCAATGGCACAGTGCCGCTTTGTATATTGATTGTAATCACATTGGTTAAAGCTGAAAAAGCGACGGTAAATAAAATCAAGAAGCCAACTTCACTTATTAAAAAAATAATTTGGGACTTATCAAAAAAAGGTAGCCCATGATTTAACAATGCCAACAGACCAAATCCTGCCAAAAAAGACAATGTTAAAAACAGCAGAACGCCAATCATATAACTGACGGTAACGATGATTTTTGCAAGCAAGTACTGACTTTTTCCCAGGCCTGAGCTAAAAACTCGAACTGAATTACGACTAGTATAGTCATCCAAATAAACCGTCGAATACACTTGCGGACAAATCACAATAGCTCCCAATGATAATAAAGCCATGCCAGCCGTCGAATAATAGAACTCGGTAATTTCATTTGATGGACCAGAAAAATTACTACCATTTAAAACCATCATCAAGACAAACGCACCTGCTAAAACACTCCAGTACACCCGATTACTTGTTTTATGAAACAAGCGATAAAGATCTGCTTTAATATAATTAAACATGAGCAACTCCTCCTTGATGGATCAATGATAAATAATAGTCTTCTAGCGTTTGTTGATGAGGTGCTAATTTGTATAAAGAAAGACCAGCATCAATCAAAACTTTAGCCATTTTATCCGCCGCTTCAATCGGTTTATTGACAACAATTTCCTTGTCCCCATTTACAAAATAGTCAATTCCTTCAATATTTTCTTCTAATAAGGAAGTGGCAATTCCCACCTGATCAACTTGAATAACCAATTGATCTTGAGTTTGAGCAAATAATTCTTTTCGGTCGATTTCTTGAAGGAGATTGCCTTCATGAATAAAACCAAAACGGCTACCTATTAGTCCTAATTCTCCTAAAATATGCGAGGACAATAAAAACGTCACATTCTGTTCTTGATTGAGTCGTTGAATCATTTGACGGAAACTGGCAATACCTTGTGGATCTAACCCATTGATTGGTTCATCCATCAAGATCAAATCAGGGTTTCCCAAAAGTGCATTGCCGATATTCAACCGCTGTTTCATACCCATCGAATAGGATTTCACTTTCTTGTTGACATCAGTTAATTCAACCAGTTCTAAAACACGATCCACTTCTTTTAGATTCGTAATTCCTTTTAACTTGCAGCTATAAATTAAATTCTCACGAGCTGTTAAATAAGGAAAAAATTGCGAACCAAACATGAATCCGATATTTTTTTGTGCACCAATCAATCGATCACTGGCGGTTTCTCCATAAAGGGAAATTTCGCCACTATCTAGTTGTGCTAAACTCATAATCACTTTAAACAACGTTGATTTTCCTGCGCCATTTTTACCAATTAAGCCATAGATTTCCCCTTGACGAACATGGATTGAAACATTGTTTAACGCCAATTGTTTTCCATAGCTTTTGGTAGCTCTTCGTGTTTCCAACAAATTTTCCATTTTTTCAACCCCTTTTTATATTTAATTTAGTTTATACAAGAAGTTTGTCATAACTCTTTCAAAACTCTTACAAAAGACTTAATTATTTGAACGGTTATCGATAAAAGGCAACAAACAAATTTTTCATATTGAATTCTATTGAAAAATCTGTATATAATAAACGAGAAGCTTGTTTCATATTATTCAACATTAATTATCGTACGTGGAGGTTTTTTTGTGGAGTCGAAAAAAGCAAT
The DNA here is from genome assembly GCA_019115705.1 of Candidatus Tetragenococcus pullicola. Classification (GTDB taxonomy): domain Bacteria; phylum Bacillota; class Bacilli; order Lactobacillales; family Enterococcaceae; genus Tetragenococcus; species Tetragenococcus pullicola. The sequence continues at coordinate 3,828 of DXDB01000092.1, forward strand.
TGAAGAATTATTAGTAACTGTAGAAAATGCTAATTTAGATGAGTTATTTAATAGTTTCATAAATGAAGAAGATTCAGATAAAAAAATGGTGCTCAAATCATTATATACTTACGCTTTAGATAAAAGCCAAAAAGAACAGTCATTAATCAGATAAAAAAAGCTCAACCAATTTAGTTTGGTTGAGCTTTTTTATTTCTTCATTTTTATTTAACATGAGCATCGACAAATTTTTTGATTTCATCATCTTGGCAGCCCGCATAGAAACAATCTAAGAAGCGTTTAGTCAATGCTGTTTCTAACAATTCTTCGTCCACTTCTTTTAAACCATCCAATAAAGGTTTGTTTACTGCTGTTTTGACATCTGCCAAAATACCAGCATTGCGTACTTGAGACGCTTTGTTTTCTTTTGGATAACCCATACCAGCTGGTGAACCAAATGCTTTATCAAAGATATTACCGATGTTTAATTCAGCTCCCCAACCAAATCCTTTGGCAAATGGAATCGATAAGGCATTCCCATTATTGATTTGTAAGAATAAATAAGCATCGGTTGGTTCGATGCAGTAACCACAATAGACACCAGGGTATGCATTTAAAGACATCAAAGCACCTTGCCCTGTTCCACAACCAGCAACTACAAAGTCAACAGCTTTTGAGTTTAACAATAAGGCTGCTTGGATTCCTAAGTGAATATAAGTCAAGCGCGGATTTTCTTCGGTATATGCCTCAGGAACATCCCCTTCAACTTCTGGTTTATGCATTCCTACGTTAAAAACTTCATTGCCATTCATTTTGGCATTTTTCTCCAATTCATTTAAAATGACTGGATTTTTGGCTGCTTGACTAAATTCGTTCATTAAAGCAATTTTCATTCGTTTTCTCTCCTTCATTTTTCTTATTTATTGAAAAGTAGTTCCTTTTTGGGCTCGCACATAATTTCACGAAAAAACAAAAAAGTCTTACCATTCCATAGTACTTATTCACACTGAGATTCTCTTGGTTATCCAATCACTAAAGAAATCTATTAAAAACAAATGATTCCACTAGAATTTTTTATAGCCGATCGATTGATAACGATTTATCTCATCATTACCACCATATCGATAATTCTAGCTTCTGTCAACAGGCTTTGGACTTTTTCCTTGTGAAAAATCGTGTTCTTTTAGTTTACCGCTTATTACTCAAGAACTGTTTAACCCTTGCTTCTGTCGGAATCGCGTCCTGAGCTCCAGCTTTAGTTACCGTACAAGCAGAGGCTGCTGTCGCAAAGTTTATCGCCTCTCGATCCGTTTTTCCTTGTGCTTTACAAGAAACATAAGCTCCAATAAAGGTATCACCTGCTCCTGTCGTATCAATGGCTTTCACTTTATAAGCCGGCGTTTCAAAAAAATGGTCTCTATTTTTAAAAAGTGATCCTTTTGAACCAAGCGTCACAATAATTTTTTGGACGCCTTTTGCTAACAACACATCTAGCTCTTTGTTGATCTCATGTGTGTTTTCTGATACTGCTTGGTTTAGAAGATAGGCCAATTCCACTTCATTAACAACTAAGGTATCAACAAAACTCAAATAGTCTTCTTCCATCGCTTGACTTGGTGCTGCATTTAAGAGAACTTGGCATTTTTTTGAACGTACTTTTTTCAAGACAAATTTCAGCATATCTGGACTGATTTCTTGTTGTAGCACTAAAAACGCTGCTTCATCAAGAAGCTCATCCATTGCTTCGATTTCATTTTCAGTCAACATCTCGTTGGCTCCAGGGACGTAGGTAATTGTGTTTTCACCATTTGCATCGACATTGATAAAAGTTCGTCCGCTGATTCCCTCTTTTAACACATGCTTGGTATTCACACCCGCATCTTTTAATTGGTCAATCAAAAAGGAACTGTAACTATCCTCGCCCACTTTTCCGATCATTGCTACTTCTGCTCCCATTTTAGCGCAAGCAACTGCTTGATTCGCCCCTTTTCCTCCAGCAGTCACCTTAAAATGCTCTCCTCTTACTGTTTCTCCAGCTTTTGGAAAAACATTGACTTGTGTCGTAAAGTCAACATTAATACTACCAAGAACGACAACTTTTGACATAATCTTTCCCTCTTTTCTTTTGTGATAAACTTCTTTCTCAATCATTTAAACATAACTCACATCTATTTCTTCCATAAAACTAACCTATCAATACAACGTTTTCTCTAGTATAACAGAAAGGAAACAATCAAAAATAAATTAGTCTTGTCTTTACCACCGCCAGCATAATTTATTTACCTAATGAACAAACTTTGTGTTATGATGAACTTAAAAAGAGAGGAAGTCTTATAATGGAATCTTTTAAAGAATTAGTCAAAAAAAATCGCTCCATTCGTCGTTTTGATGAAAGTCGTCCTTTATCTGAAGAGACGTTAAAAGAACTTGTTGATTGTACACGATTTGTTGCAAGTGGAAATAATAAACAACCTTTGCGTTTTCGAACTGTTTCTGACAAAAAAGAGTGTGAAAACGTATTTGATACGCTAAGCTTTGCGGCACTTTACAAAGACTGGAACCGCCCTGAAAAAGGAGAACATCCTACTGGTTATATTTTTATATTGCGCGATAAAAGTCTGGCAAAATCACTTCATCACGATGATGGCATTGCGGCTCAAACCCTTACCTTATATGCAACGTCCATGGGCTTAGGTGCCTGCATTTTACAAAACTGTCAGTACACCCATGCCTTTGAAGCCCTTGGTATCGATAAGGAAAAATATGCTTTTAGTTGTGTCATTGCTTTGGGGTACCCTGTTGAAAAAGTAGTTTTAGAAGATTCAGATGGAGAAACTACTCGCTACTGGAAGACAGCTGACCAGACGCAACATGTTCCTAAGCACTCACTTGAAACTTTATTGATCAATAAATAATTCAAAACAACAGAAAAGATACTTTTCTGTTGTTTTTTCCTTGTATTGTTACTAAAAATCCTTTAAAGTCATCTTATTATTAACATAAGAAAGGAATTCCCATGGCACAACTTATATTTACCAAAAACGGATTTTCTATTGAAGATCCACAAACATCACTAGAAAAAGATTTAGCCCAAAAGCCTTATGAAACCTTATATCAACAGGGTTTTACTGACGAAAATAAAAATGACGATCCCGCGATCTCCTTTTTGATTGAATTAGCACAATGCTTTGTCACTGAGCTAAAAAATGATGGCGATATCGAAATCACCCGTTCTTTTCAATTCCCTGAAGATTTTTCGTTTGAAACTTGGTCAAAAAAAGTTCCCTTTACTTTAGGAATGGAATTGGTAGATGCTCTTTGGATAAAAAATTACTTTCAACAGTTGTCCTTACTTTTTGAAAAAGAAATCAGCACTTATCCAGAAAGCATTGAAACTTACATTCGCGAAAAAAACGCCAAATTAACCGTGGCCGGACGAGTATATTTTCATTTGGTAGAAAGTAAACGTGAGGACTTTCCTTTTGCTTTCATGGCTACTTATGCAACTGGAACCAAACAAAAGGTCAATCATGTACCACTAAAAAATGCCTTGACTGAATTCAAAGAACCTACTGAGATTGTCAAACTTTTAGGAGCGGTCGGTCGTGTCACGAAGGAATCAGCCTTTATTTCACAACTCGTCGAATCAGGTGAGCTCTTTTCCCCTTTAAAATTTAGCGCCCCAGAAGCCTATCTCTTTCTTAAAGAAATACCGATCTATGAGCGTAATGGTGTAATTTGCCGTATTCCAAACTTTTGGAAGAAAACTATTAAATCGAGAGTGAGCGTTTCAATTGGTGAAAAAGAACCCAGTAAACTGGGAATGGATACCCTACTTTCTTGCCAACCTGAGATATATCTAGGAGCCGAAAAGTTTTCTCCAAACGAAATCGCTGCCTTACTAAAGGAAAATGAAGGTTTGGCTTTCTTAAAAGGCAAATGGGTTGAAATCAATCACGAAAAATTACAACATTTATTAGATACCTATCAAGAAATGGCATCCAAAGAGGTTTCTTTCTTTGATGCGCTCCATGAAACAAATACAACCAATTCAGATGACGAAGAAATATTGGAAATAAAAAACGGGGAGTGGTTAAATCAATTTTTAGCGCAAATGCAAACGCCACAAACAATTGTGCAAAAAGCACCCGAACCAACGTTTCAAGCTACCTTACGTCCCTATCAAAAAACAGGGTATAACTGGTTACATTTTATGGAAAAAAATCATTTTGGCGCACTATTGGCAGACGATATGGGGTTAGGAAAAACTATCCAGATCTTGGCTTTACTTGACTCTTTAAAAAAGCAACAGTACAAAAGCTTACTTGTTATTCCTGCTTCATTGATCGAAAATTGGAAAAAAGAAGCTGCTCGTTTTGCTCCTAATTTGACGCTACAAGTTTTGCATGGAAAAGAAACTGATTTTGATCTGACCAAAGCCGACTTATTTATCACCACCTATGCTATGGTACGTCGCATCGATGGCTTGTTAGACACTAGCTTTGATTTATTAATCATTGATGAAGCTCAAGCCATCAAAAATCCGGGAACCAAACAAACGAAAACAATAAAACAAATTCAAGCCAAGGCGCGCATTGCCATGACTGGAACCCCAATCGAAAATCAACTTTCTGATTTATGGAGTGTTTTTGATTTTTTAAATCATGGCCTATTAGGAAACAAAAAAGAGTTTTCCCAACAAACAAAAAAACAACTAGACTATGCCAAATTACGACAAATGATCTCACCTTTTATTTTACGAAGACTAAAAACTGATAAAAAAATTATCAGCGATTTACCAGATAAAAATGAAAATAAAGAATATATCGCTTTGTCTAAAAAACAAATTGCCTTATATAAAGGAATCCAAAAAGATATCGAAAAAAAGTTGGAAACCTCAGAAGGTATTCAACGCAAAGGACTTGTTCTATCTGCCATTTCTAAATTTAAACAAGTGTGTAATCATCCCGACCAATATTTAGGCAATCAAGAATTTAAACCAGCGAATAGTGGTAAGTTTGAGCATTTGAAAGAAATCTGTGAAACAATTCGAGATAAACATGAACAAGTAATCATTTTTACGCAATTTAAAGAGATGTGTGGTCCGTTAGATGATTTCTTAGCAGAAATTTTTCAAAAGCGTGGTTTAATCTTGCATGGTGGAACACCAACCAAAAAACGGGGGAAATTAGTAGAAACATTTAATGATCCGACCACTTATACACCTTACATGGTCTTATCAATCAAAGCTGGCGGTGTGGGACTGAATTTAACAGCAGCCAACCATGTCATTCACTTTGATCGCTGGTGGAATCCCGCCATTGAAGAGCAAGCAACCGATCGTGCATTTCGGATTGGCCAACAAAAAAACGTTTTTGTCTATAAATTTGTTAGCAGTGGGACGATTGAAGAGAAAATCGATGATATGCTAGAAAGTAAAAAACAACTTTCTGATGAATTAATCACCACTACAAGCGGTGAAAGTTGGTTGACAGAGATGAATAATGAGGACTTAAAGCAACTCTTCTCCTTGGAGGTGGATAACTAATGGGAAGATATAGTTATGGGTACGGTGACTATGAAACAGTTGCCGAAAAAAAAGCCAAGGCTCAAAAAAAGCTAAAAAAATTCCAAAAGTCCCATCCTGATGCAGTACCGATTACCATACCAGGTACAAAAATCGCTTCATCCTTTTGGGGCAAAGCTTGGTGTGACAACTTAAAAATTTATGCTGACTATGACAATCGTATTTCGCGAGGACGTTCCTATATTAAAAATGGTTTTGTTTTTGATTTAACTATTAATGCCGGTCAGATATCCGGCGTTGTCTGTGGCAGTGGTTCCAAGCTTTATCATGTCTCTATCGGAATTGAACCAATCACAGACAACCGCTTGATACAACAAATAAATGGTAGTATCGAAAGTTTAGAAGAACTAATCGCAGGAAAATTCCCAAAAAAATTAGCCCAAACTTTTTTAACAAAAGAAAACGGCTTGTTTCCCGATTTAAAGGAAGTACATCTGGACTGTGACTGTCCTGATTGGGCCCACATGTGTAAACATGTATCAGCGATTCTCTATGCCGTTGGGACAAAACTCGATACAGAACCCCTTCTATTATTTGAATTACGCGGCATTGATACCAAAGACCTCATCCAAAAATCGGTCGACGAAAAATTAGAAACCATGTTAAAAAATGCGACTGACAACAAATCGTCACGCATTATCGATGAAGAGATGACTCACGATTTATTTGATCTTTAAAAGGTGTCTTCTGACCCTCTTAGGATTACACTTATCAAGAATGGGTGCAACCAGATTGCTACAGCCAATGAAAAACCTTTTATTCTCGATAAATAAAAAAGCAGAAGGCCTGATGAAAGGTCTCCTGCTTTTTTTAATTCTCCAAACTTTCTGTGAAGAAGACGACTTTATTTTCCCTACATTTTTCACTATACTGATTCAATTTCAATCCACACTCTCATGAAGAGAGCGACTATTTTAGATCAAAGATACAATAAACAGTCTGTTATTTCAATCCACGTTCCCATGAAGAGAGCGACATAACAAAGTTGCAGAAACGGCAAACTGGAATGATATTTCAATGCACGCTCCTATGAAGAGAGCGACCAAGCTCATTGATTGTTTGCTCCCTGGTTTCATCAATTTCAATCCACGCTCCCATGAAGAAAGCGACTACAGGGAATCACACTTGCAGGCATGTTTTTTGATATTTCAATCCACGCTCCCATGAAGAGAGCGACGTAAACACGTTATTCATTTGCTCATAGGTATCAAAATTTCAATCCACGCTCCCATG
>DXDB01000093.1 GCA_019115705.1 Candidatus Tetragenococcus pullicola
TGGGCCTTTGCGTTCGTTACTTTCGAAAACTTATGAACTCTTTGGGCCTTTGCGTTCGTTACTTCTCAATATTTATGGGTACTTCTTTCAAAAACTCCCCCTTGTCAAATAGACAAGAGGGAGTTTTGCTTCATACTTTGCTATCTAAAAAATTTTTAGCGCTCATCACTGGACTTTTGATATGTTTCTAATCGGGCAAACTCCTCATCAGAAATTTCAATGATTGTGCCATGTTTAAAGCCGTAAGGAAAAGAAAAATCGACATCACAGCGCTCGAAATTGCCAAGGGCTAAACTATCAGAAACAAAGGGAACATAGCCGTGACCAGAAGCAGTCTTTGCACCATAGTAATCTAAGAAAAGATACCATTTATCATCGTTGAGCTTTACAGCAGTTGGAGCTTCATAAAGACCTTGTTCGATTTTTTTCATTTGTTGATCAAACGCTTCAATTCGTTGATAAGGACCGGTAATCGTGTCAGACACTAATAGCAATAACGTGGTGGGATTTTCATCACTTTTCACAAAAAGATAATAGTGCCCATCTTCTTCATAAATAGCCGAATCAATGACACTGCCATCTGCTTTTTCATAGAGTACTTTAGGCGCTGAAAAAGTTTTAAAATCTTTTGTTCGCGCATAATAAATGGCCATTTTCTGATAACCGTCTCTTTTTTGAGGCGACGACCAATGCACAATATAATCATTTGTCTTTTTATCCCAAATAATATCAGGTGCCCAACAGCATCCCAAGGTTTCATCGCCTACTGTCACTGGTTCAGAAAGACTCCAGTGAATCAGGTCTTCAGACTCCCATTTGATTAAATCCGAACTTCCCAACTCTTTGATTTTTTGCCAAGAATCTTGATATTTTCCAATCATTCCATAGGACAAGCTCAAATCAGTCGCTAAAATAACATAAGCGCCTTCTTTTGTTTTGGTAATTGTCATATCGCGAACCCCCTTGTCCCCAAAATAGTTCCACAAGATTGGTTTTGCTTCATTCACCGTTTGCCAGTGGAAACCATCTTGACTGATTCCAAAATAAACCTGTTCCCCGTCTGGTTCTCGTTTTTCTCTAAAATGTACAAATAAGTATGCCATCGTCTTCTTCCTTTCTTAGCTAAAAAATTTAAGTATGACTAAGTATACCCCATTATTAGGTTTTATTCTTAGACTTATTTCGAAGTGTCTTCTTTTTTCAACAAAATAGTAATGGCTTGAAAGTCTTCCTCAAACTTCACATAACAAGTATCTTTATTCACTGAAATCTGCTGACAATGTCCATAGGTAGCTACTATTTGATAGTTTTCGTTTAGTGGGATACTTAATTCATTTTCTCCTGTAAAGTGATAGATGGTCACAAAAGCTTCTTCTTTATTTTCCCCATAACGTACCACCGCTTGATTTCCCACAGGATTTCTATAGGAAAGAACAGGATTGCCGTAACGTTTGGAGCTTCCTTCACGAATAAGTGGCATTATTTTTTGATAAAAAGCCACCCCTTCATCGATACATTGCCATTGTTCTTTAGACAAGTGATGAATATCTCCTGATAAACACATTCTACCTAAAAAAGTCGCATTCATTGTATAAGTTATACGAGAGAACGAATCACTTTCTCTAATCACTGCCCAAATCAAGCTTTGTTGCGGCAAAATCAGTTCATGCATATTAGCAGCGATAATAGGAATACAGTTTGCTTCATGCGCATCTGAAAAACTAGACACATCGGATCGCTCAAGAAAAGGTACGGCGAGACGATGACCACCAGAAGAACAATTTTCAATGATCAAGTCTGGCAGTTGCGCTTGGATTTTATCAAAGAAAGCTAATGTTGCTTCTAGGGCTTGGCGACTTTCTTCACCTACTGACTCTTTTCCATCAAACCCCACACCAAAATTATCATTGTAATCAATTTTTAAATAGCCAATGCCATTGTTCTTCAAAAAATCAATCATTTTCTTCGTTAAGTATTCTTGGACCCAAGGATCACGCATATCCCAAAAGCGGCGATCTCCCGTTGTGATTGGAATGCCCCCACGCTTTAATTGATGCGTACTTTCCTTAAAAGCAACTGCATCTCTTCCCACGGTTTCCATTTCAAACCAAATGCCTAGAACCATTCCTTCCGCGCGGATTTGTTGAATAACGGAAGCCAACCCATTTGGAAATTGTTGATTATTCACTTTCCAATCACCAACGTTTTTTTCCCATCCTTTGATCTCATCGGCGTACCAACCTGCATCGATCACATAGTATGTAATTTTTCGTCCACGTAAAGCTTTTAAATCAGCTAAGATCGAAGCTTCTGATGGCTTCCCCCAAGTCGTACAAAACTCATTAAAGACTATTGGCAGTTCTGATTCTAAAGGATGGTTTCTTTTGGCTAAGGACATTCTTTGGTAAACTGTTAATCGCTGTGAAACGGTTGACTCATCACCTATTCCTACCGTCAAATAAGCTTTTGCTGTCGTAAAAGATTCCCCTTTTCCAACAGTCTTTGTCCAATGCCCAAAGTCATAATCAGCTAAACCACCCGATAAACATAAATCTTCATCCAATCGGTAGGCTAAAAGCTGCCATGATCCTGGTTGACAAAGTTGTACACCCCAAGTGACTTCTTCTTTTTCATCCGTCAAAAACAGTTCCGGAAAATAGCCACGAACAGGCATTGAACCAACTTGTCCAAATTTTTCGATGCCAGCACCTGATGGTTTCCAAGAAGGTTCCAACTCAAGCGCTTCAATTGGACGTTTTTCTTTTTTCCCTTCCATGCTCCACTTACTCCGATAACGTGTCATCCAAAGATTTCCTGGTTGATTTTGCTTCCCAAAAGGCGATAAATTACTTAAGGAAAAACTATCCAATAATTCTAATGTTTGAACCGAATTGCTCCTACTTCTAAATTGAACCCAAGTCTCAATAACAGTCGAATCTTTCTTCCAACGAGCAAAATGGGTGTAATGGTTTCCGTGTTTGTCACACATTTTTGTGGCAATTTCTATCAATTGCACCTCTTTTGTTACTGTTTGATCAACATATTCCAAACTCTGAACTGTTTCACTATTACGCATACTACTTCCTGTGACAAAACCTTTAGGGTAATCATCGCCTAAAAGTTTGACTTGAATCAATGAATCAAATTTTTTCTTTAGCGGTAACCGAATGTCCTCGCCTTTCTTTTTAGGAACAATGAGCCACTCGATGCCTCCAGTAGGATTTTGATAATAATTTACCAGCATATCGCCACATTCAAATCTACTGATTTTTTTCATTCTCAAACGCCTTTCAACTTTTATTAGACTAAAAAAACAAAGTCATCATTGGAAGTCTCTAAATTGATTAAAACTTGATCATTTCGGAGAGATTCACAATGATGAATACACAAATTTTGGTTATTTTTTGACAACGGCCTGTTGATGATCTTCTATTCTGAGTCATTCACTTTATTAAACAGTCGTTTCCCAATCTTCTGTATCTTTACAGGTTAAACATACAATCGATTGGCTTTCTTCTGGGTGTTTAGTGCTACATCCTATCCCGAAACAAAACCATTCTTACTAGATAAACTAGACAACTTTCTAGCTTTTACTCGTATAATGAAAATAGCTAAAATCGGCATAGGAACTATGGTCATCCATATCTTGGGCACAAATTCCCACCATCGCCCCAGTAAAAGCAAGCTTGCCATTGGCTTTAATAAAATCATCACTTAGCGTATCTACAGCAACCTTATCTCCAATTTTTTGAAGTTTATCGGAAACGCCAAAATAAAATTGGGCCTTATCATGGTCTACTTCAACAACTAATTGAATCGGGCCAGCTTCTTTGATGGGAATTCTTTCTGAAGCATAGGAAAACTGGTTTCGTTCATCGGTTTCTAACTGAATGTAGCGACTTTCTAATTCTTCATCGTAAGAAACATGCAGATAATGCCAATTATCGGTATCATAAAACAAAGTAAGACCAGCCATTTGTTGAAAATTATCGGGATCAAAGCTCATCTCTGTTGCCACTTTAAAAGAGAAATCTTGAAAACGACGGGCAACTAATGTCTGATTGTGAACACTGGTAAGACTTTGTTCGCCATATAATCGCAAGTAACCGGGACGAGCGGTCAGACTTGTTTTTTCTTCTATCGGACGGCGTAAAGATTTGAAATAAGTCGGCATCGTTTCCTCTGAAAAATCACAAGAGGTCGAATGGTCGCTTGTTTGCACAACATTTTTGGCAATACTCGGTGCTTCAATCTCTAACTCTGGATAAATGGTCCCGTTTGTTAAACGAGGCCAGCCATCAATCCATTCAATAGGCTGCAAAGCTGTTTCACGTCCCAAGATACAAGCCCCTCGTTGGGTTAGCGGTCGGGAACAAATATGAGCAATATACCATTCGTCTTCTGACACTTCAATAAAGGCAGCATGTCCACTTTTTTGTAAAGGCAAGGTCGGATCTGGTTTACTGGTTAGTAAAGGATGGTAAGGCGACACTTCATAGGGTCCAAAGACGTCTTTACTCCGACAAACTGTAGCGGCATGGGAATACCCAGTCCCTCCTGCAGCAGCTAACAAATAGTAGTACCCGTCTTTTTTTAAGATTTGTGGGCCTTCACACACGCCCAAATCAGTTCCTGTGAAAAAGTGTTGCCGTTTTCCAACCAATTTCATTTCGTTAAGGTCATATTCTTGCATGACTAATCCTGAAAAGTTTTGTTTTTCCAAACGATGATCAAAGAGCATGCTCATAATATAATGACGACCGTCGTCATCATGAAAGAAAGCTGGGTCAAAGCCACTCGCGGTGATAAAAACTGGTTCTCCCCAGTCACCATCAATGGTTTCACAAGACAACACATAATTAAGTGTATCTTTAAAAGCATTGCCTGTTTTTACATCCGTGATCAAAAGCCAAAATTTTCCTTCTGAATAACTCAAGTGAGGGGCCCAAATACTTCCAGAGTTATAGTTTCCAATCAGATTGGCTTGATCTTTTCGCTGTAAGGGATTGCTGACCAATTGCCAATCCACTAAATTTTTAGAGTGATAGATTTCAACTCCCGGCATCCATTCGAATGTGGAGGTGGCCAAGTAATAATCCTGACCAACTTGAACCACACTGGCATCCGGATGAAAGCCTGTCAAAATGGGATTTGTAAGTTTCATGTTGTCTTCTCCTCCTATTTTGCTTCGTGCCCGTACACTTCAAACTCTGTCAAGGCGGGAAACGGTGACTCATCGTCATGCTTGATCAACTCTTTTAAGGTAACTGTTTGCGTCACTTTTTCTGGAAATTCAAAATATTGCCGATCCATTTTGTCTTCTGTTTTTAAAAGATGTTTTGTACCATCATCAAAGGCAAGAGTCACTTGCGTCCAATAACTATCATGAGGATAATCGCCCCTTAAAACTAAAGCAATCTTATCGGTCCTTATTTTGCGTCCAAAATCAATGGTGATCTGGGCATCGGCTTGTTGGTTGATCCCCCAAGATTGGTAAGGATAAGACCCATGGCTTTCATTAGCGATAATACCGTCAATAGCATTTCTAGCAAAGAAGGTCGATTCGTTTCTGGTTTCTACATTGGCAAAAGCATGCGGATAGACACCGGTATCTTCTTTTTGGTCATGGGCATTTCTAGCCAAATTACGATACGCCGAAGTTTCTGTCGTACTTGGTAAAAAAGCGCGAATGTAGTGTTTTCCTTCTCTAAATAAGTTACTACAGTACGCTCTTCTCAACTCATCATCTGTGATAATAGGAAATTCCCAAGTTGTTTCTTTAAAATAAACCAAGCTTGGTTCAATGGCTTCATCCACTTGTACCCAGACAAATTGGTTGGGTTTATCGATCTCAACAATAATTTTTTCTCCTGGTGAGTAGACACGATCTTTAAACCCTAGATAGGTTTCTTTTTCATGACTACGCTTTTCTACAAGGTTTCCGTCTTTATCTATTAACTTTAACGTTAGCATTGATTTACTCCTTTACTTTTCTTAATAGCCACTGACTCGCATAAAAATCATGGCTGGGTCGAGGAATCATTAGGCCAATTTCCATCAGCTCTACTCCAGTTCGAATCAAATGATCAAAGGCATAACTTGCATTAGGATCCAATCCTTCAAGTTTTAATCGTTTTTGAACAGTATTGGGTTGAACCAATATCGTCACATGGCTCACCATGATATCCCCTGTTTGTTCATTCTTTTTAAGCCAAGCCACTTGATTACTATCGTAAACTGACAATCGATATTGTGTGCCAAATTGCAAGGTTTCTCGTTCTTTTTTGTAGGATAGAATCTGTTGCTTGAGTTCCTCTTTTTCATTTTTTGACAACTTGGTTAAATCAAGTTCATATCCGAAATTTCCTTGTTGAGCCACTACCGTTCGTGTATTTAAGGAGGTCATTCTCCCTAATTGATGATTGGGTATAGCCGATACATGACAACTCATAGCTACTGGTGGATAGACAAAGCTGGTCCCTTCTTGAATCGACAGACGACTGACTGCATCGGAATCATCACTCGTCCAAGTTTGCGGCATATAATACAACATGCCAGGATCAAAGCGACCGCCTCCACCGGCACAACTTTCAAATAATACTTGAGGGAAAGCTTGTGTTACTTGTTCCAGAACACGATATAAACCTAAAATATAGCGATGAGACAATTCATTTTGTCTATTGGCAGGTAATCCGCCACTCCAAAGATCTGTCATATTGCGATTCATGTCCCATTTAATGTAATCAATTTTGTATGTTTTCAAAAGAGTGGTTAACACATCAATTAAATGGTCTTGTACCACTTTCAATGACAAATCTAATACATATTGTTCGCGAATCAATTGCGGCGTTCTTCCCGGACTTTGAATGATCCAATCAGGATGACTACGATAAAGATCACTATCTGGCGAAACCATTTCAGGCTCAAGCCAGAGTCCAAACATCATCTTTTTTTGATGAATGCTTTGAATCACGTCTGTTAAAGAACCACCTAATTTTGTTTCATTGGGCACCCAATCCCCTAAAGAAGAAGAGGTATCCTTTCTTTTTGAAAACCAGCCATCATCTACCACAAAACATTCAATTCCAATTTCTTTTGCTTCATCTGCTAGTTTTTCTAATTTGTCACGATCAAAATCAAAATAAAACGTTTCCCAGCTATTCAACAAGACAGGACGACTTTTTCTCGCCCATAAGCCACGTAATAAACACTCTTGATAAAAGCGATGAAAAGTTTGACTAAGTGCATTTAACCCTTGGTCTGTATAGAAAAAGACAGCTTCCGGTGTGGTAAAAGAATCCCCAGAAACAAGCTCCCAAGAAAATTGAAAGGGATTGATACCCATTTGAAGACGGGTATTTTGATGCATATCCACTTCAGCACTTGCTTGAAAATTGCCACTATATAATAAACTACAGGCAATAGCTGTGCCTTTTTTATCATCTGTTTGCGGATCAACCAAAGCAATAAATGGATTTTGCCCATGGCCACTTGCGCCTCTTTTACTATCGACACCTTGCATTCCTTGAACAAGAGGCCGTCTATTGAGTTTTGTTTCCCGTCCCCAAGCGCCATTTAAGGTAATCAAATCCAAATGATCGGTTAAAAAATCCAACGATAAACTTTGCAAGTATTCAATTTGGATGGCCTCTTTTGAATAATTATGGTAGCAAACAGATTGTGTAAAGACATCGTATGTTTCAAACGCTGAAAGTGTGATTTCTAATTCATTTTTAGTCAAAGCATCTTCCAAAAGAATCGTTAAGGTCGTCACTTCTTCTTGAGCTTGACAATAAGGTAAATTCTTCAGTGGTTTTTTATCATTAGAAAATGAATGCGACTTATAACGAAAATCAGCAATGGCACTTCCTGAGGCATCTTTCTCTAGGTGTGCTGGAGTTCTCAAATCAGGGTTGCCAAAAGCGGGATAAAAAATAGGCAGTTGTTCAAGTTTGAAATCTTTTCTTCCGTCTGTATCTGCCATATAGCTGGCTCGTTGAATTTCTTCGACCACATAAGCCAACGAGTGCTTTCCAATTTTTTTACCAAAATAGCCCAAAAGAAGATGTCCTGAATCTAAGACAAGTAAACTCAGTTGTGTATTTTTAGTGGTTAGATGGATCGTTTGCTCTACAGAAATATTCATCTTACCCTCCTTCTTACCAAATGAGAAAGTCTTTATCCAAAAGTCTTAGGATAGCTTCTACAAAATAATAGTCACTGTAAATAATGGGAACTTCTGTCCAGCGTTCATCATGGTAACTCCCAGTAGCATGATCAATCAAGCCATCTTTTTCAAGATCTTTAATGCCGTGTTTTTCAAAAGTAGCTTTTAAAATATTGACAGCCGCATCGGTGTATAGGTCTTTTTCATAATCAGGGACATGTTTAGCAATTTCTAAGAAACCACAGGCCGCACACATTCCCGCAGAAGTGTCCCACATCACAGGTTTTTTTGGTGCTCTAAAGTCAACAAGTGGTACCCAACCCGTTTTAGCAACTTCTGAAATGAAATAGTGGCTGACTTTTTTAGCAACTTCTAGGTATTCTTTTTTGCCAGTATGCAAATAGCTTAAAGCAAAACCATAAATCGCCCAAGCTTGTCCTCTTGACCAAGAAGAACCACTTGCATAGCCTTGTCCAGCAGGTGTTTCTAACAAATCGCCATTGGTCGGATCAAACACACCAATATGATTCACCGAACCATCCGCTCGCACAATATCTTGCATGACTTTATCGGCGTGATCTTTTGCGACATAACCAAAGCGAGGGTCATCAATCGTCTCTTGGGCCCAGTAGAGTAAGGGAATATTTAACATCGAATCAATAATAACCCAACCTGCTCGATCACGATTCCAAGAGCGAATAAATTTGCCCCGAGGATTGTAACGTCCTGCCAACAAATGAGCGGCATGCAACCCACGGGCTTTGGAGCGTTCGTTCCCTGTTAATCGATAGTTGGCCACCGCCGTGTGTAACCACATAAAACCCACATCATGGTGCAACCCTGTATAAATATCAAAAGCCTTATCTAAAGTTTCTTCATTAGATTCAGCGGCTTTTTTATAAATGTCATTGTCAGTGGCATGATACATTTGCCATAACATCCCGGCCCAAAAGCCATTGGTCCACCAAACAGGATCTGTTTCTCCTTTATCTTCTTGGTAACGTCCAGTTGTCTTATCGGGAACATAAGGAATTTTATCCCCTACTCGTTTGACTTCCACTTGTAATTTTTCATCAATTTTTTCAAAGACTTGTTCTGCCCATTGTTTCGTTTCTTCATTTGTCATAAAAATGCTCCTTTTTCATAAAGTATTTTTGTTGGTCAATGCTTACCTGATACCCTTTTTCATCAATCATTAACTGTAGGTGAGGTGCTTTTTGTTTCAACGTGTTCCCTGCCACATAACAAGCCACTAGCGTAGTTCCTTTAGTCACAGTCTTTTGCAAAGAGGGTACGGCATTTTTTTCACAATTATAAATGTTGCTATTGGGTCCTTGACTAACGACTAGCGGCTTGCGATTATTTTTTAGGTCAATGATTTCAGAATATCCCCAACGATTTTTTAAAAGACAGGATCTATCCGTCACTTGTGGCACTTGATATTTTTTATTCCAATCCCATAATGGAAAACCACCTTCATAGGTATCCAAAGCATAAGGCGCTGTAATTTCGTGAATACGGATGTGACTTGTGGCATTAATCGGTAGTAAGTAAGTAGTTACAAAGACTTCATTCCAGAGTTTCCAGCGATTAACACCATAGTTTTTATAGTAACGACTTTGCTCTATTGTGGCTCGACTTTGAAATTGCTGGTGTCCCGCCATTGAAATTGCTAAGGTATTATCGACAGCAAATTGTTCGATAGCCTCATTTCCTCGTGAAAGATTAAAACCAAAAAGTGTCGAATAACAAAACTTGCCATACTTCTCCTGGCGATGATACAACTGCTCATTTTGAGAATACTGAAAATTTGATAAAGCGGTTGTTTGGTGGTCATCTGTCTGGATATAAAAACCCGCTTCTTTTTGGACACAACCTTTTTGGCGTACAATCTTTTCTTCTGCCACCTGCCAAAAAGATGCATCACTGCCAAGTTCAAAGAGTAAAAAGCTTTTAAACGCCCACATTGGAGAGCCTGGAGAATTATAATCTTCCGATAAAAATTGCTGACTATACCCATACCCAATCGACAAATTGCCGTTTGCACTTGCTGTGATTGGTTGTTCTTTCCAAAAACGCAGGTGATCTAGAATCATTTTTTTTAACTGCCCTAAGGAAAAAGGTGTTTCTGTATAAACGTCTGACAAAATAAGGACCACCCAAAAAGAAATAGGCGCAAAACGATAAGTCAAGCTTCTTCCAAACGGCAAGGAACGTCCTTTGTCATCAAACCAATAGATAAAATCTTTCGAAAAGTAAATCGCACGTGTTCTAAATTCTTTTGCATACGCATCTTTTGAAAAACGACTATATAACAAACCGTAAAAATGAAAAGCAAAAGCGACATAATAATCGCGCTGAAAATTTTTCCCATCTGAATACCAGCCATTGCCTAAATAAAAAGAATCAATTTTTTTCAAGGCTTCTTGTAAACGAGTCCCCGAGTACTTACAACCATTCTTTTTCAAGCCACCATTCACTAAAATAAGGAAAAAATACCAATTTCCTTCTGGGAAGTCTATGTGATTTAATTGATTTAACCAGTCAATTAAGTAGGCTTGTCCATTTTCAGAAAATAATTGTAAAAAATCTGTTTGATAGATTCCTAGAGCATACCCAAGTACACCCGTTTCCACGGCTATCTGTCGGTTTTCTGTCGAGACTTCTGGCAATTCTTGTTTTTCAATTACTTGTTTCAACCAATCCATGTAAAATACGATTTTTTTACTTTTATAGCCAGAAAAATACGCTGGCAATACTGCCCACATTGGACGCAGCAACGCTTCTAATTCCCGAATTTCTTTTAAATACGAGCCCCCTGATTGCTCCAAATAGCTCAAATCTTCTGGTAGTAATTCTTCTAGCCATCGCAACCACCACTCACGGCTTGCTTGATTGCTCATGAGAAAAAGTCATCACCGTCAGTAGGAATCGTTGGTTCTACTTTTAAAATTTTTATTTGTTCTTTGGTTACTTTGATAATTGGTGCAATTTCTTCTTCCGTTGTTGCTTGAGAAACCATAATTTCTAATGCCAATGGAAGATTCGTTCCTGTAATCAGTGTGACATTGGGATTTGTTGTTAAACGTAGGGCCGAATTACAAACACTGCCACCTGCAATATCTCCTAAAATGACCGTTTTTGTTTGGTCGTCTAGTTTTTTTTCAATTTTTGCAGTGATTTCATCCGGATGTTCTCCCGGCATCAAACCATAGGCGGTTAAATTGTCTTGTTTCCCAATAATCATTTCCACCGCTTTTTTCAAACCTTCTGCATATTCATTATGTGAAATCATAAAATATTCTTTTTTCATTCATTCGACCTCTTTCCTATAGATTCAATTATTTAATAAGCAAAAAATATGCCAACTATCTGTCGCCTGTTTTTTACACACTTCTATTATATCAAACGAAGAGTCGAAAAAATTAAATTCCCTCATTTGCTTGGCACTTCCCTAAAGAAAGAACGAATTTTTTATAGGTGATTCATGCTATTCAAACAGAAGTTTTCAAATAAAATTGATTTGCCCAACTTCTATTTTGTCTAAAGAGGCACTTCCTTACTAGTTGAAAAAAAACACCTAAGAATGCATATTCTTAGGTGTTTTCTAATAAATAAGTTAGCCGGCAATTCCTAAAAGAGTTAGTAAGATAGAAATCACAAACATTGCTACTAAGACGGTTACTGGTTTGTTGTGCTTTCTTAAATATGCAAAACAAATCATCGTGATCGAAAGTGGCAATAAGCCTGGCATGATCGAATCAAAAACTTGTTGCAAATCAAAGGTTGTATTGGCAAAATCAGCGGTAAAGGTCGTTTTGAAGGTAACAAATTGCGCCGTCATGGCCCCTGTCATAATCAAACCTAAAACGGTACAACCTTTTGTGATTGCTTGAAATGTTCCTGATTTCATCGCGTTATTGATAAACTGTCCGCCACCTTTATACCCGATAACAGTGGTGTACCAACGAATCAACATATTTGGAACATTGACGATTAGTAAGAACAAAATCGGCCCTAATATACTACCTTGTTGGGATAAGCCAATGGCAACCCCAGTAGCGATAACACGTAGTACAGAAAGATATAACGCATCACCAATCCCAGCTAAAGGCCCCATAAGAGCAGTCTTTATTGCAGAGATAGATGTTTCATCAAATTCTTTTCCTTGATCTTTCATGGCTTTATTTTCTTCTTCCATGGAGACCACCAAGCCACCAATCATCCCATTCATAGCAGGAGCAGTATTAAAGAAATCTAAATGGCGGTACATGGCATCATAAAATTCTTCGGAGTCTTTGCCATAGATTTTTTCAAGAAAGGGTGCTAATAACCAGCCATAAGTGATCCCTTGTTGCTTGGTATAACTGGTACAAAACATTAAGAATTGGTTACGCCAGAACATTTTAGAAACTTTTTTTCTTTCCTCTTTATTCATTTTCATGAGTGAATTGCTTGTTTCATTACTAGTCATTGAAGAAATCCTCACTTTCATC
>DXDB01000094.1 GCA_019115705.1 Candidatus Tetragenococcus pullicola
GCCGTCTCTTACTTTAACTTCGATGTAGGTGATGTTCATGCCTTTATCCAATTCCCATTCATACGCTTGACCTCCGCCAACTTCAGCAATAGCCAGTTCCGCGGTTTTTTCTATGGTTAACAAATTGGAACGGTCAATGGCGTCTTCTTCACGTTTCACGCCACCTTTTTCATCATTGTCTAACGATTCTGGACGATCTTTGTGGACTCGTTTCGTTTCAGCATTGACATTTATTTCATATTCATTGTCATCATCAACGCCTTCGATATTGTAATAAAAGCTTCCCATTTTTTCTTCCAAATCAACCGAAGTTACTTCGGCGTCGGGGTATTCATTGTCAAATTCTTTTAAAGCATCCTCTAATGAAACCTCGATTCCTGAAAGAGCTTCTCCTGAAGTCGAATCTGTAGAAGACGTACTTGAGCTTTGGCTAGTTTCACTTGTCATGGTTGACGTTTGAGTAGTTGTGGACATTGCTGAAGATGAAGGGGAACTATCATTTGAATCATTACTAGTACAGGCACTGACAAAAGTAAGAGCTCCTAGTGTCAAAGTAGTTAAAATAAGCTTGTTCTTCATCTGATACACTCCTTTCCTTATTCTTTCACTTCTCATTATAACGAGAATTTCTCTTTTTTAAAAAGAAATTCATTTATTCTCTAAGACTTTCTAAAGAAAAACTCTAGATTACTTAAAATACATAATCTAGAGTAAAAAAGTTTTTATTCTTTCCCCATTTTTCGTTGCACAAATTTGACGATTTCAACGACTGGGATGATGGCAAATGAGGCAGCAACAACAATTCCCCATTGGTAGCTATCTAAATGTGCGACCTTGAAGATGTCATTTAATCCTGGAATCAAGATGACGCTCATCATTAGAACAAAGGATGCCAGAATTGCCCAATTGAAAGTCTTGTTCTTGAAAAAGCCAACTTTAAAGAGTGATTGGTGAACGGACTTCGTATTAAAGGCATGGAACAATTGCATCAAACCTAATGTTGCAAATGCCATTGTCAAAGCATCGGAATGGATGGCCTCATAAGTATTATGAACCGGCCATTGAATCGCTGACCAATACACAAAGAGTACCGCTGCAGCTTCCAAAACTCCTTGATAAACAATACTACTTAAGACCCCACCAGAGAAGAAATTGGAGTTTTTCCCACGTGGTTTATGGGCCATCAAGTTCTTTTCCCCAGGTTCCATCCCCAAAGCAATGGCAGGAAATGTATCTGTGACTAAGTTGATCCAAAGCAAGTGAATTGGTAATAAAGTATCCCAACCGGCCATTGTGGCAATAAACAAGGTCAATACTTCCCCAAGGTTTGCGGCCATCAGATATTGGATGGCTTTTTGAATATTTGAAAAGACTTTTCGCCCTTCTTCAACTGCAACAACGATTGTCGCGAAGTTATCATCAGCCAAGACCATATCCGAAGCACTTTTTGAAACTTCCGTCCCGGTAATGCCCATGCCGACCCCAATGTCAGCTTGTTTCAAGGCCGGCGCATCATTGACGCCATCGCCAGTCATCGCTACAACTTTGCCTTGATCTTGCCAAGCTTTTACGATACGGACTTTATGTTCTGGATTTACGCGGGCATAGACAGAGTATTTGGTTACCTCTTTTTCAAATTGTTCTTCAGAAATTTGATCCAATTGAGCGCCGGTTAAGACAGCAGCATCATTTCCTGCTTCGATAATTCCTAAACGACCGGCAATGGCTTCTGCCGTGTCTTGATGGTCGCCAGTAATTACGATTGGACGAATGCCAGCCGCTTTTGCTTCACGAACGGCTTGTTCTGCTTCCGGACGTTCTGGGTCGATCATTCCAACTAAACCAGCAAAAACAAGATCGTTTTCCACGTTTTCCGAATCAATTGTTTCAGGAACGGCATCGATATATTTATAAGCCATTCCCAAAATACGCAGGGCTTGTTTGGCCATTTTCGTACTGTTGCTTAAAATTTCTTCTTTATCTTCTGGCGTGAATTCTCTTGTTTCATCGTTCATTAGAATTTTTGTTGTCCGTTCCAACAACATATCCGGTGCTCCTTTTAAAGCAACTAAGAAGCGACCATCTTCTAATTGATGGATCGTACTCATCATTTTTCGTGTCGAATCAAAAGGCAAATCGGCCAATCGCGGTTCCCGTTTGACTTCTTCGCGGACGTCAAAGCCTTTATTTAAACCAAATTGAATCAAGGCTGTTTCAGTCGGATCGCCTTTGAGTTCGGAATCTTTGGTAATTTTGGTGTCATTGGCATAGTTCATCGCCTTTAAAGCCATGTTATCATGAGAAAAATCTTCGGAAGCATCATGAATTTTTCCATCAAAGTAAAACTTTTCGACGGTCATTTTATTTTGCGTCAAGGTTCCCGTTTTATCGGAACAAATGATATCGGTAGCACCTAACGTTTCAACGGCTGGCAATTTACGAATCATCGCATTTCGTTTGGCCATGACTTGTGTTCCAAGCGCCAAGATGATCGTTACAATGGCTGGCAACCCTTCTGGAATCGCCGCAACAGCAAGTGAAATCGATGTTAATAGCATTTCCACTACGGCATGGTCCCTAAAGACAGTTCCTACAAAAAACATGACAACTGCAATGGCTAAGATTGCATAGGTCAAGAATTTTCCTAATTGATTTAAATTACGTTTCAACGGCGTTTCGGTTTCATCAGCGCTAGCTAACATACCGGCGATTTTACCAACTTCTGTATTCATACCAGTATTAACGACGATTCCTTTTCCACGTCCATAGGTGACATTACTATTGGAATACGCCATATTGATGCGATCACCAAGGGCCACGTCATCGCCTTCTAATACTTCTAATTTCTTATCAACGGGTACTGATTCTCCCGTCAAAGCAGCTTCTTCTATTTTTAAAGAACTCACTTCGATCAACCGCATATCCGCAGGTACGATATCGCCGGCTTCTAATAAAACAACATCGCCAGGAACAATCTGGCTACTTTCGAGTGTTTGCGGATGACCATCTCGTAAGACATTGGCATCAGGCGTTGACATTTCTCTTAGGGCTTCAATAGCTTCTTCTGCCTTAGATTCTTGAATCACACCCATAACCGCATTAATGATCACGACCGCCAAAATAATAACGGCATCGACCCATTCTCTGTGGCCTTGTTCATTGGGTACAATAGCTGAAACAGCCGCCGCAACCAATAACACAATAATCATTAAATCTTTGAATTGTTCAAAGAATTTTTGAACAGTGGTTTTCTTTTTTCCTTCTTCTAATTCATTGGATCCATACGTTTCGATCCTTTTTTGTGCTTCATTGCCTGCTAAGCCCTCCGAGTTGGTATCAAGTTCTTTTGCTACCTCCTCTTGTGTTTGGGAATAAAAAGCTTGTGACAATTGTTGTTTCTTCTGGTTTTCTTCTGCCATGTTCTTCCTCCTTCAATTTTGCCACACATTTCTATTTAGTAAAAAAAAATAGACCTGTGTATGCATGACACATACATAAGTCTCACTAATTAAGGCAACACCAGAAATTTCTTTCAGTGTTGGTGATGTTGCCACAGCAATATGCTGCCAGTTACTCCCTCATGAAGTTATATTACTCTTTGATTATACAAGAAGCATCATTAAATGACAATTTATTTGCTGTATTTTTAATGAAGTACTAATCTTTGCAAGTTAAATTCAAAAATTAACTGTTAGTCTACTCAAGAGTCTCGCTGCGAGGGTTACTTTCCCACTCTTCTATTTAAGAGATAAGCAAAAACTTCACTTATCAATCCACTAGAGAATTATTCCTTATTATTTTAGAAATTAGATTCATATTTGGGGAATTTTCCAACTAAAATGAATCCATTAACCTTACTTTCATGCAAAAAACATCTCTTTTTAATGCACAAAAAAGCTAGATTGCTATAAACAATCTAGCTCATTTTTTAGGCAATAATTGAACCAACTGGCATTCCTTTAGGTGCTTGAACGATCTTCAAATGGCCTTCTGTATCTTCGGCTGAAAGAATCATTCCTTGGCTGATTTGGCCACGAATTTTACGAGCTTTCAGATTAGCCACGATAACAACTTTCAAACCAATCAAGGCGCTAGGATCTGAATAAAACTCCGCGACACCAGACAGAATTTGACGATCTTGGTTGTCGCCAGCGCTCAATCTGAATTGGAGCAATTTGTCGGCTCCTTTGACTTTTTGACAATCAATAACTTCAGCAACTTTTAATTCAACCTTATCAAAAACATCATACTTAATTTCTTTTTCTTTAATAGAATGTAATTGCGTTTCAGCTGGGTCCCATTTGACCAAATCATCAGCATCTTGTTTGCCTTCAGCCATTTTCTTTTGAATATATGCCACTTCAGTTTCAATGTCTAAACGGGGGAAAATTGGTTTTCCTTTTGAAACGACCTTCGTCCCGCTTGGAAATTCTCCAAAACGTAAATCTTTCAAATCCATCGTGTTGGTATCTAGGCCCAATTGGCGGAAGATTCGTTTTGGCGTTTCCGTCATGATTGGTTGCAACAAGATAGCAACAATACGTAAGCTTTCTGCTAAGTGAACCATCACACTGTTTAGTTCCGCTTGTTTTTCTTCGTCTTTTGCCAAGACCCAAGGCTGTGTTTCATCGATATATTTGTTGGCGCGTGACACTAATGTCCACACTTCTGACAAGGCACTGCTAAATTCCATATTGTCCATCGCTGTATGGTAGCGACCAACGACATTGGCAGCTGTTGTGGATAATTCACTATCAAATGGCGTTACTTTTGATGCATATTCAGGAACGACACCCTCACAATATTTATTAATCATCGCCACTGTGCGGTTTAATAAGTTCCCAAGATCATTGGCTAAATCATAATTAAGACGCGACACAAAATCTTCTGGTGTAAAGACACCATCACTACCAAAAGGAATGGATCGCAATAAATAATAGCGCAAGGGATCTAAGCCATAACGTTCCACTAACATTTCTGGATAGACCACATTGCCCAATGATTTAGACATCTTTCCATCTTTCATCAATAACCAACCGTGACCATATATTTTTTTAGGTAAAGGCAAGTCTAAAGCCATCAACATGATTGGCCAATAAATCGTGTGGAATCGGACAATTTCTTTGCCGACCATATGAACGTCTGCCGGCCAATACTTTTTAAAGTTACTGTCATCTTCTGACCCATAACCTAAAGCAGTGATGTAATTGGACAAGGCATCAATCCAAACGTAAACGACATGTTTAGGATCTGATTTGACAGGAATTCCCCAGTTAAAGGTCGTTCGAGAAACTGCCAAATCTTCTAAACCTGGGGCAATAAAGTTTTTAATCATTTCATTTTTACGTGATTCTGGTTGAATAAAGTCGGGATGTTCATTGTAATATTCAATCAATCGATCCGCATATTTACTCATTTTGAAAAAGTAAGATTCTTCTTTTACTAATTCTACATCATGACCGCTGGGAGCTTTCCCACCAATCACTTTGCCTTCTTCATCGTGATAGACTTCTGCTAATTGCGTTTCTGTGAAAAATTCTTCATCCGAAACAGAATACCAGCCTTCATACTCACCTAAGTAGATATCCCCTTGATCTAATAGTTGTTGAAAGATTTTTTGAACCGCAGCTTTATGATAATCATCGGTCGTACGAATAAATTTATCATAACTGATGTCTAGGGTCTTCCATAGTTTTTTAATATCAGCAGCCATTTTATCGACATATTCTTGTGGCGCAACCCCAAGATCTTCTGCTTTAGTTTGGATTTTTTGGCCATGTTCATCCATTCCCGTTAAATAAAACACATCAAATCCCATTAACCGTTTGTAGCGTGCCACCGCATCGCAAGCAATTGTAGTATAGGAATTTCCGATATGTAATTTGCCACTTGGGTAATAGATCGGCGTCGTAATATAAAAAGTTTCCTTTTCTGCCATTGGCATTAGTTCCTCCTTTTGTCTCGAAAACAAGTTATTCCTGAATAGTATATCATATTTTTTTAATTTTCGTTTTTATAATTTTTCGATTGCTTGCTTTTCTTAAAGAAAATTGTTGTTATTCACTGAATTTGTTATAATAAACCTACACATTTTTATCATAAGGAGAACGTTATGTCAAAAAAACAACGAAACTTAGCAATTGCAGCTTTCATTCTTACTGCCAGTCATCTTTTCTTTTATAATTTTTACGATCAACTAAGCGGCTGGATGAATTTGAGAGATTACTTACCAATTTTTCAAGTCGTTTCGCTTCTTCTACGTCTAGCCTTTTTGCTTTTTCTAGTGATTGCTGGCTTTAAAAATATTCAAAATAGCCGTAAACTTCTGGTTTATTATTTAGTTCTCTTTTTCTTTAATTTGATTTTGCTCGTTCTCGTTTCCTAATAATTATGCTAAAATAAAGAAAACAACGAGTGGATTTCGTTTTAATTTTGGGGAGGTTTGACCATGAAATTTGCTTCAAAAAAAGAAGAACATGATTTTTATGAACAAGAGGCTACTGAAGAGGAATACTTAAATTGGTATAAAAACCAAAATCAAGCAAAATATGAAAAACCTTCTGTGACCGTCGACATGGTATTGATGTGTTATGAAAAACCAGCTGATCAGTTGAAGATTTTACTCATTCAACGAAAGGGCCATCCTTATCAAAATTCCTGGGCCTTACCAGGGGGCTTTGTAGAACCTGGCGAATCAACGGGTGCCAGTGTGATTCGTGAAACCAAAGAAGAAACCGGCATGCACATTTCATCATCCAACATTGAACAATTACATACCTTCAGCCGTCCCGATCGCGATCCACGTGGTTGGGTAATCACTGTCAGCTATCTTGCTTTTATCGGTGAAGAACCAGTCGTGGCAGGCGATGATGCAGGCGAGGTTTGCTGGTTTAGTCTGAAACGAAAAAATGATCAAATTTATTTGACCCATGGCGAAGTTGAAATTATTCTTGATTTAAATACAGGCGCTTCTTTAGGAAAAGACACCCTAGCATTTGACCATAGTGAAATCATCTTGAAGGCTTTCAATCGAGTCGCCAACAAAATGGAACATGAACCCCAAGTATTACAAGTATTAGGTGATTCATTTACCATCACAGAAGCACGAAAAGTATTTGCTAAATTTTTAGGTGTCAATTTTAAAACGATCGACCATTCCAACTTCAAAAAAAGTCTAATGAAATTTTTTGATGAAGTAGGCGAACGACCCGCAGCAATTGGACGCCCATCAAAAGTCTATCAACTAAAAGAAAATTTATTCGAAAAAGATTTATAGCCTAAGCTCCCGAAAAAATTATATCGAGGGCAATAGTGGAATCTTTAAATCAAAAGCCTTCAGAAGGCTCTTTAAGTGCTTACTTGTTTCTGTGTATAACTGGTGTCCGTCGGAAAATTCAATGAGTTTTAGCTTTTTGAACTCTCCCATGAGAGTAGAAAAAGTATAATTTTTGTATAAATCCTTTTCTTTCATCACATTTCGTATAGAAGACATCAAAATGAGAGCCAAAAAGCCTAGGAAAATACGTCCTTCCATAGCTGCTTCAGAATGAACCTGTAATCTCTCCAAATCAAGGTCATTCTTATAGTTATCAAAGGATTTTTCAACGACATCTTTCGTTCTATATACGGTTAATATGTACTGCGCATCCTTACTGTCATTGGTGAGTAAAACAAAAAATCCTGCAAATTGCATTTTTTCATTGATAGCTGCTTCATTTCTATGAATATTTATGCCGCTTTTTGTCTTATGAAAATTGAAATACTTTTGGGCATCTTGGTCGGTAAAGGAACGTTCCCCATTTTTTAACTCGGCTTCTATCCGTAGGATGTTATGCATGAAAGAATTTTGTTGGGTGATTGCTTTATTTGGATCATAATAGACGTGAACATATGCTCTTCGACCATTCATAGACTCTAGAAACGTCATGGCATAGTAAAGATGTCCATCTACTTCGATGGCATTTTTAGGTTGGACGATGGCACCTCGACTAGCATTGATTCGATTCTTAGCCAACTTAGTTGTTAATGGTAAGCCAATGGCGAATTTTATATATCCCTCAAGAAGCTTATCGACATCTTTCTGTTTGAAAAATCCTTTGTCCATGACAAAGTGCATTTGCGACAATTTTAATTCCTCAATGAAAAGAACCATTCCTTCCAAAGTACTTACATCATGAATGCTCCCAGGATAAGAGCGACAAAAGACTGGTAAATGTGATTTTTCACCAAAAAGCATAGCCAAATTGATTTGAGGGAGCTTTTCTTTATCACGATTGTAGCCATATTCGACCATTTCAATTAAATCAGACCAAGAAGAGATTGACGTGATATCAAGGGCTAGATATTCTTTCTCCGTTCGAAAGGTTGCCCAGCTTCGATAGAAGCTCATTCGTTGATCTTCGGTTAAAGAGCTTAAAAGTTCACTGATTCGTTGTGAGGTTGGAATGACAGAAGTAACTGAATTTTCGGCCCATTGGGTACTGAGATAGAGCGCACTGTTTTCACAACAAAGATACATCGCTAAAGTCAATAAGGTTTCCCAACAAGTCGGAAAATTTTTCTTTAAAACCTGCGTTAATCCTGTCCGATCAGAAATTTCTTGCATTAACAAAACGGCTCCGTAGTCACGTGACTGCACTGTTTTATAGGAAACGGGAGCCATCAAGTTTGACTCATGTGCTTTTTGTTGCGCTTTTTCTGGATATAGCTCATAGTAACGCTTGTTTGGTTGAAATTCTCCTGTCACTGGATCCTTTTTCCCGATATAAATACGTTTAGATTGAGAGTGTTGCTTATTCTTATCCCAACTAGCGGTTGCTTCATAAACATAGGTAGTCCCTTTTATTTTTTGTTCTCCTCGATAACTCATAAATATGCACCTCGATATAAATATTATATCGATAAATCAGAGAAAAAACAAGAGAAAAGACTTTAAAATGTTGATATTATCATTTTTAGGAGGCTAATTATGATCGCCTCGATATAATTTTTCGGGAGCTTAGGTTTATAGGAGTCGCAGAGGAACCTTTCTCTGCGATCTTTTGTTGTCAGATTGCCCCTACCTATTGAGCTTTTAACGCTATTTAAACATTTCTTTCTCATTCTTATGGGTGATTAGCGTTATTCAAACATTTCTTCTCCATTCTTATGGCCGATTAGCCCTATTCAAACACTTCTTTCCCATTCTTATGGCCGATTAGCCCTATTCAAACATTTCTTCTCCATTCTTATGGCCGATTAGCGCTATTTAAACATTTCTTTCTCATTCTTATGGCCGATTAGCTCTATTCAAACATTTCTTTCCCATTTCTATGGGCGATTTGCTCTATCTTTACAGCCTAAAGATACCGTTAAGCTGATTTTTGCTGAGTTTTCTCTTTTTGGCTTCTGTATCGCTTGGTTGATGAGAATAGTCATTTTAATGTTAAAAAACCAACTCTTGCAAGGCTTTCATGCAAAAGTTGGCTGCGGTTTTTCATAATTAGTGAACGGGTTTCCTAGAAACAAAAATTCGTGATTTTTTCTATCCCCTAGGCGATCCCTGGAGTTCCTTCCAGTTCGTTTTTTAAAGATTGTTTATCTGTAGACCAATTTTCTCGATTTCGCGGCTTTTATTTTTTTGTAAAGTATTTGCCAGAGAAACAAAAGTAACCTTTTTCCCATACCAATCAGCTTTGTACTGGATTTTATAAAGGAAAAATTGCCAATCTGTTTCGCTAAAAGTTATTGCCAATTCTTCTGAAAAGACAGGATCATTTTCGATAAAAAGCTGGTCATAGTTTGCGACCAGTTGATAGGTGAGTTGGTCGATAAAATCTTTCTTTTGATCTCGTTTGGCTTTTAAAAGTACTTCTACTTTTTGCTTTTGTTTTTGATAATTTTTAGCATTTTCTAGGCGAACTTTCCGCTTTTTAGCTACTCTGGCTCGCACTTGTAATTTATGTTTTTCTCGTGTCATCTTTTTCTCCAAAGGGTGCTGATTTAATTCTGACACACAAAGGTTTTGCGATAGTTCGAGCAACTGGTTTGGACAATAAGCAATCCCCACACTTTGATGTGTTTTTGTTAAGGGAAAGACTTCTTCAACGCATAAGATTGAAATATAGAACTCTTTATTTTCCTTGGCAGAAATTGTTGCGGATTTAATTTTTCCATTGATCGATCGGTGCTGGTGTACGGCAATCAAACTTTTCAACTTAGGCAATTTCACTTGGTCCTTGTCAAAATAAATCGTATGTTTTTGATTATTGGTTGTATAGGATTGCCAAGGATCTTTTTTGGTCTTTAGTTTAGGATACCCTGCGCGACCACTAAAATAATTTTTAAAGGCGCGATCGAGGTTTCTTTGTGCATTTGAAAGGGCTAGGCTGTCGGTCTTTTTTAAAAAAGGATAATCTTTTTTTAAAGAAGCCGGGGTGATTAAGGATTCTTCTTCGACCCATTGCAGATGGTGTTGCCGCTCAACAAGCAGATGATTATAGGTGAATCGGACACAACCAAATGTTTCGATAAAAAATTGTTTTTGTTCTTCAGTTGGATACATTCGAAACTTATACCCTTTTAATACCTTCATCCGCTCCTCCCATCTGTTACTTTCCTTTTTTCTTAAAGAGTTTTTCTTGATACATAATTTTTTCTTCATCCGTGCAATAAACGAAATGACCGGGCTCGATTTCTTGCATGTTACGATCGGTCGCGTCATCTTGTTCGCCAGTATATTTGATTCGTTTTCTGGTGCGTTCATAGTCAGGATCAGGCTTAGGAATTGCTGAAAGTAGACTTTCGGTGTAGGGATGAACTCCGTAATAATAAATATCATCACTTTTACCAATTTCCAACAATTTACCAGCATGCATCACGCCAATACGATCACTGATGTGTTTAACCATCGACAAATCGTGCGCAATAAACAGATAGGTTAAGCGATGTTTTTCTTGTAAATCTTGCAACAAGTTGACGACTTGGGCTTGAATTGAAACATCCAAAGCGGAGATTGGTTCGTCACAAACAATAAATTTGGGATCCACAGCCAAGGCGCGAGCAATCCCGATCCTTTGGCGTTGTCCACCTGAAAATTCATGAGGGTAACGGGTGCCGTGGCTAGGATTTAAGCCTACCGTTTTTAAAAGGTCATCCACTCGTTGGTTGCGTTCTTTTTCTGTTTTTGCCAAATGATTGATGTCAATCCCTTCAGCAATGATGTCTCTAACTTTCATACGCGGATTCAGTGAAGCATAGGGGTCTTGAAAAATCATTTGAATGTCGCGGCGAAAATTTTTCATTTCACTTTTACTTTTTAATTTCATAACATCTTTGCCATCAAAAGCAATGGTCCCATCTGTGGGTTGATTTAAGCGAATGATAGTCCGTCCTGTGGTTGATTTACCACTACCTGATTCACCAACTAGTCCAAATGTTTCTCCCTCAAAAATTTGGAAAGTAATGTCGTCAACAGCTTTCACTTCATCTTTTCGTCCGACATTAAAATATTGTTTTAAATGTTTGACATCTAACAAAACTTCACTCACTTACTTTCCCCCCTTAGCTGGATAATTTTTTTGGTCAAACTGTTCCCACCGCTTTTGAATTTCTTCTGGTGGTGTTATTTTTGGTGCTTGCGGTGCCAGTAACCAGGTTGCTGCTTTATGCGTCGATGAAATGTCAAAGTAAGGCGGTTGACGCTCGGTATCGATTTTTAGAGCAAAGGCGTTTCTAGGATAAAAAGCATCTCCTTTTGGTGGTTCCAATAAATCAGGCGGAGTTCCAGGAATAGCATACAGTCGCTCCCGCTCTCCTTCTAAAGTTGGCATGGAACCTAATAACCCCCAAGTATAAGGATGTTGCGGGTTGTAAAAGATTTCTTCAGCCGTTCCGATTTCTACAATTTTCCCGGCATACATTACCGCTACTCGGTCGGCAACATGGGCTACAACCCCTAAATCATGGGTGATAAAAATCATGGAAGAATTCATTTTCGTCTGAATATCTTTGAAAAGTTCCAAAATTTGGGCTTGAATAGTCACATCGAGTGCCGTTGTTGGTTCATCAGCAATCAAAACCTCTGGGTAACAAATCAAGGCAATAGCAATGACGATCCGTTGCCGTTGTCCACCTGAAAATTGATGGGGATAATTTTTCAGTCGCTTTTCAGCATTGGGAATCCCCACGAGTTTTAGTAATTCTAAGGCTTTGGCTTGGGCATCTTTTTTGGAAACTTTGGTATGATTCAATAATGATTCAGCGACTTGTTTGCCAATGGTCATTGTTGGATCAAGTGAGGTCATTGGATCTTGAAAGATCATGGCAATTTCTTTGCCGCGAATTTTTTGCATTTCTTTTTCAGATTTTTGTAAAATATCGGACCCATTAAATAGGATTTGTCCATTTTCAACATTGGCATTATTGGCTAAAAGGCCCATGATACTTCTGGTTGTTACGGATTTACCACTTCCCGATTCGCCCACAATCGCCAAAGTTTCCCCTTCATAAAGATCGAAACTCACATCACGGATGGCTTGAACTTTTCCAGCAAACGTTGAAAAAGAGATCTCTAAATCTTTGACTTCTAAAACTTTTTTCATCTACTTTTTCACTCCTTCATTTGCGGGTCAAATGCGTCCCGTAATCCATCTGCTAATAAATTAAATCCAATCATGACAACTGATAACACAACAGCTGGTGCCCACATTTGATAGGGCAAAAAGCGGAACGTTTTATAGCCATCGCTTAACAACATTCCCAAAGAAGCGCTTGGTGGTTTGATTCCTAGACCGATAAAGCTTAAGAAAGCTTCAAAGAAAATGGCAGAAGGAATACTAAACATCATTTGAACGATGATGACACCGGAAATATTGGGTAAAATGTGCTTAAAGGCAATCTTGGTTTTACTTTCACCTAGAGTTGTTGCTGCTAAGACATATTCTTGATCTTTTAATTTTAAGGTCTGGGCTCGTACGATGCGTGCCATAGAAATCCAGTTGGTCACCGCCATGGCTGCAATAATGGAAAAGATTCCTGGTTCAAAAACGACCAGCATCAAAATCATGACGACCAGGTTAGGAACACCAGATAAGACTTCCAAAATCCGCTGCATCACGGTATCGACTCGGCCACCTAAAAGTCCAGAAATAAGGCCATACGTCACTCCAAGGAAAATATCAAACAAAGCTGCAATTAAGGCGATGATTAAAGAAATCCTTGTTCCCATAAAGAGTCGGCTTAATAAATCTCGTCCCAGTCCGTCAGTTCCTAAAATATAATAGACATCATCCGGAACGTTGGCTGCGGCATATTTATCAATGCGTTCGCCACCAACGACGGCTGTTCCATTCCAACCGTTGACATCTACACCTGGAATTTTAGGTGGCAAATTGATATAACTTACATTTTGTTCGGTTGGATCATGAGGGGTGACAAACATGGTCACAATTGAAATCACTACCACGATGGCTAATAAAACCATCGAGAAAATAGCCGCTTTGTTTTTTTTCAAACGTCGCCACGAATCCTGTAAAAAGTTTAGTGAAGGGGCGGCGATGGCTTCCCGTTCGACTTTGGTATTTTTTTCTAAGGGTTCAAACTCAGAAGCGGGGATTTGGTTGACTTGTTCTTGTTTTTCATTAAATGCTTTTTCCATTAGCCACGACTCCCTTCTGATACGCGAATACGAGGATCCACGATGCCATATAAAATATCTACCACAAAAATCACGAAGATTAACATCGCCGAATACATAATGGTTACGGCCATGATTGTCGGATAATCATTGGTCAAGATCGACTTGGTAAATTGTTCGCCGATTCCTGGAATAGCAAAAATATTTTCCACGACTAATGATCCGGTCATCAGTCCAACAGCTAAAGGCCCTAATAAGGTTAAAAGTGGAATCAAGCTATTTCTAAGGCCATGTTTATACACAATTTTCCAACGGGACAAGCCTTTTGATTTTGCCAATTCAATATAATCACTGTGTAATACTTCGACCATCTCCGTACGAATAAAACGCGCGGAGTCTGCTAATGGCGACATGGCCAAAGCTATTGTCGGTAAAATAGTATAGGCAAAACTTTCCCATTTAGCAATTGGTAAAACCTTCAATTTAATGGCAAAAATATATTGTAACAATACCGCAAAAACAAAGTTAGGAATAGATCGGCCTAATATTGCGACCAAAGTTGATAAGGTATCCACCCAAGTGTTTTGCTTCATGGCTGAGATAGCACCTAACAAGATGCCGACACCCGTTCCGACAACGATTGCTTGGATTCCTAGTTGAATTGACGGTCCAATCCGTCCTGATAATAAACTAGAAACGGCTTGGTTTTTAAACTGAAATGAAATGCCAAAATCGCCATGTAAGGCATTGATTAGATAATTCCCATATTGTACGATGACTGGTTTATCTAAGCCCATTTGTTTATTTAATAAGGCAATTTGTTCTGGACTTAGTTTTTCAGCATTGGTGTAGGGAGTTCCTGGTAAAAACTGCATCAGGAAAAAAGTAATGGTTGTAATCAGCCATAAAGTAATGATCATGTAAAATACACGATGCAGTAAATATTTCAAAAAACTATTCACTATGACGCCTCCTAATTTTTTTGACAACTTGGTAAGAATTCTGTACATTTAATCTAGTAATAATAGCTTGATACACGAAAGGATCAAATTATGTATCTGAAAAAAAGTTCTTGGATCATCACTGGCATAAGTTTTCTGTTTAGTTTGCTTTGGCTAGTGATTAGAAAAAGTTTTTCCTTTGCTTCCTTGTCAGATTCTTTATTCTTATTTACGCTATTTTTTGTGATCATTGGCGGTTTTTTAAAAGTCTTTGCTTCGGGCTTTTTTGACAATTTCCAACGATCATTCAAAAAAAGAGAGAAAAGAGAAAAAAATCCGACTGCTAAAACAGAATATATGAAACTGTCAGAAGTCGGACGCTCTAGTTTTCGATTTTGGCTAGAACCAGCCGTTATGCTTTTTATCCTCAGTCTCGTTGCTTTGATTCTATCAACTTTTATAAAATAAGAAAAGCGAAGACCACCTGTTTTGGTCGTTTCCTTCGCTTTTTTTATTTGCCTTTATTCTTCCACAGTCACCCATTTGTAATCATATTGAGCTCCAGCTGGATGAGCAACGACTCCTTTGACTTTTTCATTCCGTAAATGGGCCTCTGCTTTTTGATACAAAGGAATGACCCCTTGTTCAGCCATCAGTATCTTTTCTGCCTCCACCATATCTTCCCAACGTTTTTCAGGATCATTGGCATTGGTTGTCCCTGCAGCTTCTACAGCCGCATCATAGTCTTCATTACTGTAATGGCCTCGATTATAGGAATTACCAGTCACAAATAAATCTAAGAAACTAGATGGATCCGAATAGTCAGCACCCCAACCACCATTCACTAAATCAAAATCACCAGCGTTGGAACGATCTAAACGTACGGCAAAGGGTACCGGACTTAAGGTAATTTCAAAACCATCTAGATTTTTTTCAACGGTATCTTTGATGTATTCAATCAATTTTTTCGTCGAATCCGTATCAGAAGCTAATAACTCTGCTGAAATCGTATCAACATTTAGTTCATCTTTGGCTTTTTCCCAGTACTCTTTTGCTTTTTCTGGATTATATTCAATCACCGTTCCCGCATCTTCGGTAAAATCTGTTTCTTCTTTGGGACTTGCCGACATATCTTTTGGTACCAACCCAGTAGAAGCAATTGAACCATCGCCTAAAATAGAATTTACCAAAGCTTCACGATCAATCGCATAAGAAATAGCTTTGCGTAAGTTTTCATTACGATAAGGCGAATCTTCATCGGTTTGATTGAGTTCCAAATATTGTGTTGATGCTTCTGGCTGTGCCACATACGCTGGATCATTGGCCATTTGTTGTGCTAATTCACCGGTTAAAATGACATCGTCTGCTTGGCCATCTTGGAAAAGATTTAAAGCGGTCGACGCTTCTTTTACAACACTGACATTGACTTTATCCAAATGAACTGTATCTTTGTCCCAGTAGGTATCATTTTTGACATAGCTCCACTCAGTATCGGTTCCGGCGCCATCAAATCCTTCTAGTACAAAAGGTCCGTTATAAACAGCATTCTCACTGTTACTAGCATATTTGTCACCAAATTCTTCGACTGTCTTTTCTTGTTGCGGGAAAAAAGAAGCAAAAGCTAATAAATAATCAAAATAAGGAGTCGCTTTGGCTAATGTGATTTCTAATTCATAATCTCCCACCGCTTTGATACCTAATTCTTCGACATCTTTATCACCTGATGTAATCTCAGCTGCATTGAGAACTGGTTCAAACATATATGCATATTCTGAAGCCGTGTCTGGAGAAACGGTTCGTTGCCAACTATAAACATAATCCGCTGCTGTTACTGGATCACCATTTGACCATTTGGCATCTTCTCTTAATTTCAGTTTATAAGTCAACCCATCTTCACTGACTTCAGCAAGTTCAGCTGCGCCGGCAGGTTGTGGGATATTATCGGCATCCAAACGATAAAGTCCTTCATACACATTATTCAAGGCTGAAAAACTGATGGTATCCGTTGCTACAGAAAGATCAGCAGTTGGCATTTCCTGAGAAATCACCACATTAAACTCTTGATTGGCTGCAGCAGTTTGACTATCCGCATTGGTGCCGGCATCTGTTGTGTCTGTTCCTGTGCTTTTCCCAGTGGTGCTACAACCAGCTAAAACCAAACCACAAAGGGCTAAAAAGCTATACATCGTTTTTTTCTTCATTTCTAACGCCTCCTAAAATGTAAATTTTCAGAATAGTTACTCTATTTTTAAATATAGACTACATTTTATAGAATAATTATTAAA
>DXDB01000095.1 GCA_019115705.1 Candidatus Tetragenococcus pullicola
GTTTTTGGTTATATAAAAATTATAGAGTAGGTAACCCCCAGAGACCACTAGAAAGAGGTTGAATAAAAAGCCATTTAGGACACGAGTCTTATTGTAGCGATAGGAGAGGGCAAAAATCAGGAAACTACAGAGAGGGAAAAGTAAGTAAAAAGTCTCTTCCTTCCATTCATAATAGCCCAAATAAATGACCAAGGAAAGCAATGTCCAAATCATCGAAAAAAAGAAAACATCCGGATCAGCGGTTTTTTTACGCCAAGAAATAATACCCCATAATCCAAAAAGATAAGGAATAAAAAATAATAAAAGTTCTAAAAAACTTGTTTTAAGTGTCATATGAAAAATTCCTTTCTAACTCCAGTGTATTCGGTTAGTATCAGTATAACTGAAACTTAAGAGAGTTTTCAATACTTAAGACTCTTACTTGTTATTACTCGCTCAAAATTCAAAAATCCAGTACAATAGATAAAGAAGGAGATGATTGATTTGGAAATCGGCGAAGTAAATAAAAAGGTGTTGCCGGAATTTTCTGTTATTGGAAAAGAAGGCACTGGATTAGCTGAAAAAGGGAGTTTGTGGGTTCCTAAATTATGGGATGAAGTAAATCAACAGTTTGACGAGCTTATAGCCATTGTTGAACCAGCTGTTTTTTCATCGGTTGATATGTGGGGATTAATGAGCGATGAAACGACCTGGTTGGATCCTTGGAAAGAAACTGGAAGGTACTTAGCGGGAATCCAATTTCCTACTGAGGTTGTCGCACCTATAGGATGGCAACGTTGGGTAATTCCAGCCATGGAATATGAAGTAGTCAAAACAGATGCAGATCATTTAGACAAAATAACTGAAAACATGTTAACAAAAGTTCTACCAGAAAAACAAGAAAGTTTAGTGGCGGCTATTCAAGAACACTATCTTCCTGATTTTAAAAGTGGAGAAGTTGAACTTTATTTCCCAGTAAAAATATTATAAAAAAAGACACGTTCACAATCGAACGTGTCTTTTCAGATAGTTTGGTCCACCAACTTTTTACAATACGAACACTATGCCGCCATAAATTATCTTTCCTGGTTCCTTTATCTACTTGAAGGCTGCCAAAGACTGTTAAGTTTACATCTGAACCCTCTAGGTAGCCTAGTGTATCTTTTGGAACACTGGCTTGAAATGTTGCAATTTTTTCATTTGTTTCTAAAGGAGCCTTTAAAGAGTCATTCTGCCATTTGTTTCCTGAGGGTTCGATAGTGTATTGAACATCGTCTTTTGTCATATCTGAGCGCAACCAAAGCTTGATATCAGTATCTATAGAAACGGGCAGCGTTTTTTCTTCACCATCGCTAACAGAAATGGTGGATAAATCTGGTAGAACTTGATTTTCTTTTAAAACAACTTCTTCTTTCCAATTATCATAACTATAATCCATTAGTCTGGCGGTTTCTTTAAAACGAGCAGCATGATCTTGTTCATGATTGGTGGCATTTAAGACAACTGTGATGATTCGTTGCTCCTCTTTTACCATCGTTCCCACAAAACAAGCACCTGCCAAATCAGTTGTTCCTGTTTTTAATCCATCGACACCTTCTTTTTCGTTTGCCATTCCAGGTAATAACCAATTCCAATTGGTCATCTCAACAGGAGAGTTGCTGTTTTCTCCAAAAAGTTGACTAGTAGTGGCACTAACTTTTAAGATATCAGGGAAATCTTGAATAAGGTGCCGAGCAACAATTGCGACATCTTTTGCGGACATGAGATTTTCGTCCTCTTCACTTGTACCAGGATAGCGATTTTCTCCTAAAAAAGAATTATTGAGTCCAGAACTATTGACGATTTTTGCATCAGTGATTCCAAATTCTTCTAACTGCACGCGCATTTTATCCACAAAGTTTTGCTCATTGCCGGCTATTTTTTCAGCTAGCGCCATAGTTGAAGCATTTGCTGATTGAATAAGTGCTGAATCAAAAAGTTCTTTTACCGTATAAGTACCGGAAGTTTCCAAAGGGACATTTGAAAGTTCTGGATCTACGCTGATAGTCGCAACATTTTCTGAAATAGAGACTTCTTCTTCCCACGTCAAATTTCCTTGAGCAATTTCTTTTTCAACGATATATAAGCTAATTAATTTAGTAATTGAAGCGATACCTAAAGGAGTTTCGGCGTTTTGGTCATAGAAAATTTTTCCTGTTTTTGTATCAACCGAAAGTGCTGCATTGGCTTCAACATGAAAATCATTTGGGGATTCTACAGCGTTTACCATAGGGACAAAAGTAAATAAAGGGAAAAGAATTCCCATAATGATTATAAATACTACATTTTTCTTGGTCATGATGTTCTCCTTATGTATAGATCTGTTTGTAAAGTTTATCAAAGGTAGGCAATAGTTTCAATAAGAAATCGAAGAGTTTAAGAAAGAAAAAAATTCTTGGTTACACTACACATTCAATGGTTCAAATTGACTGTGAAGTGTAACCAATTACCAGTAAACATCAATTTTCATGCTACGATTATACAAGAAGTTTTTTTAAAAGTATGGTAAAATTTTACATAACAGAAGTCCGTCGCGTTTAAAGTTTATTGGAAAAAATATTTTTCTTAAACCACCGGGAGGTAATAATATGATTGAATTAGGAGTTATTGGAACCAATTGGATTACACATCAATTTGTACAGGCAGCAAGAGATTGTGGAAAATATAAACTTACAGCAGTTTATTCGCGAAAAATGACAACGGCTGAAGAATTTGCTAAACCTTATGGAGCAGTGAATTGTATGACAGATTTAGATGATTTTCTTCATTTAAATACTCTGGATGTCGTTTATATTGCTTCACCTAATAGTTTGCATTACTCTCAAGCAAAGGCAGCTATTTTGGCTGGAAAACATGTGATTGTTGAAAAACCAGCTTTTTCGACACCAAAAGAAATGGCTGAAATTATTTCTTTAGCTAATGAAAAAGATGTTTTGTTTTTCGAGGCAGCACGTAACATTCACGAAGCAGCTTTTCGTAAGGTGAAAGATTTTTTGCCTGGACCAGAACATGTTATTGGGGCTAATTTTAGCTATATGAAATATTCCTCACGCTATGATCAGGTGTTACAAGGAGAAGAACCTAATATTTTCTCACCACAATTTTCGGGTGGCTCATTAGCTGACCTTGGCGTTTATCCGATTTATGCTACCTTGGCTTGGTTTGGAAAACCTAGCGAAGTCCATCATTATGCAAGAAAAATCAAAACCGGTGTGGATGGCATGGGTACGCTTATCTTACGCTATGATCTTTTTGATGTAACCATCTTGCATGGTAAAATTGGTGACGCCCGTTTAGGTTCGGAAATTTATTTAGATAATGGGACCCTTGAACTCGACGGCATCAATGCGATAAATAAAGCAGAGTTTGTTGATCGGAAACAAAAGACAATTGAAAAAATCGAGATAAAAGCAAAAGAAAATCCGATGATCGAAGAAGCAAAGGATTTTGCGACGATTATTGAAGCACCTCATGATCAAAAAAATGTAAATCGTTATGAAGAATGGGTAGAATTGGCACGAACGGTCAATTTAGTTCTCTTTGAGGCACGAACTCAAGCAGACATTCATTTTTCAGCAGACAAAGAATAGGCGGGGATTTTGTTGTTAGATGAAAAAGAAATGCCACGAAAATGGGTAGAAAAAGCACAAAAACTAAATTACAAAGAACCAATGTTGATTCAAGAAAAAGCTTTTCAAATTCTTTCTCAGCAAAAAAATATAGTGGGAATTTCTCCAACAGGATCTGGCAAAACCTTGGCTTACTTATGGCCACTATTACTAAAGACTCAACCCAAAGCCGGTAACCAGCTACTAATTTTGACTTCGTCTCAAGAACTAGGAATGCAAGTAACAAATGTTGCAACTGACTGGGCACAAGCTCTTAATTTAAAGGTCCAGTCGTTGATTGGTGGTGCTAATGTCAATCGCCAAATTGAAAAGTTAAAAGAAAAACCTGAAATTTTAGTGGGAACACCGGGACGTGTTTTAGAATTGATGCAAAAAAAGAAACTAAAAAGTCATCAATTAAAGGCTGTGGTATTTGATGAAGCGGACCAATTATTACAAGATGAAACCCTTCCTCTGGTTTCAAATATCTTAAAAATTGTTCCTAATACGGTTCAGTTTGGATTTTTTTCTGCAACTGCAGGTGAAGTTTTACCG
The DNA here is from genome assembly GCA_019115705.1 of Candidatus Tetragenococcus pullicola. Taxonomy (GTDB): domain Bacteria; phylum Bacillota; class Bacilli; order Lactobacillales; family Enterococcaceae; genus Tetragenococcus; species Tetragenococcus pullicola. The sequence goes on from DXDB01000095.1 coordinate 4,182, forward strand.
CAGATAAAAGATTTGGTTTCAGAAAATTTAGAAGTAGTCGATGTGACAAAAGAAGACCAGAGCCAAGGCGTTATCAATCACTATTATTTAAAAGTAGCAAATCGCAAGACTGTCGATAGCTTGCGACGATTAGGAAATTTACCAAACTTTCAGGCTTTGGTTTTTTTCAATCACTTATCTGATTTGGGAAACGCTGAGGAAAAATTGCGCTATCATAAAATGGCTGTGTCTTCTATTGCTTCTGATCAAAATAAGGAAGAAAGACGGTCAGCTTTACAACGTTTTAAAAAAGGGGCAATCACCGAATTATTAAGTACCGATGTAGCAGCCAGAGGAATTGATATCAACGCCTTACCCTTTGTCATCAATCATGAAGTCCCGTTGACAAAAGAAAGTTATTTGCATCGTAGCGGTCGTGTTGGACGGATGGGAGCAAAAGGATATGTCATTACGTTGGTTCAAGAGAATTCTTTAGGCCAACTCAAGAAATTATCTCAAGAACTTGCCATTGACCTGCAAGAAGTTTATCTATACGGTGGACAACTACTTTTAGAGACACCTGAAAAAGAAAAACAAAAGCAAGTCATTCAAAAGAGGAAAAAAACTCCCAAAAAAAATACTTCTTTTGTAGAAAAGCCAAAAACTAAGAGCCACAAAAAGAATCGCAAACGTGATCAAAAAAATAAAGGTGCCAGAAGAAAATGATTTTTTTCCAAGGATTTTGACAGGAGTAGAAACGAAATGAACCATAGGAAAGAAGAAATTTTTGAAACTTTATCACTTCATCAAAAAGGATTGACTGCTGCTGAAGTTGGTGAAATTTTAGCAATCGATCGTAGTAACGCTAGTCGATACCTGAGTGATTTATTTAAAGAAGGAAAAATAAAAAAGAACAATGGAAGACCGGTTGTCTATCAGGTAATTGACAATAAAAAATTTGAAAATGATGGGACACGAGTTACCTTTGATAACCTTGTAGGGGCCTCAGGATCATTGAAAATAAGTATTCAACAGGCCAAAGCCGCCGTCTTGTATCCTCCTAGGGGCCTTCATACGATTATTTTTGGAGAGACAGGAACAGGCAAGTCAATGTTTGCTGAATGTATGTACCAATTTGCCGTTTCTTCGGGATCTCTGCAAAAAGATGCCCCTTTTGTTTCTTTTAATTGTGCCGATTATGCGCAAAATCCACAGCTTTTATTTGGACAAATTTTTGGTATTAAAAAAGGGGCATTTACAGGAGCAACAGAAGATAGGACTGGTTTGATTGCCAAAGCCAATGGCGGAATGCTCTTTCTCGATGAGATTCATCGCTTGCCTCCTGAAGGTCAAGAGATGCTGTTTTCTTTTATTGATAAAGGCGTCTATCGACCATTAGGAGAAAGCAGTGAAGTGTATGAGGCCTCTGTTCAAATTTTAGGAGCAACAACAGAGTCCTCTGAGTCATTACTTGATACATTTAATCGCCGCATACCAATGACAATTAATTTACCAAACTTAGCTTCTCGACCACTAGATGAACGCTTTGCAGTTATTTCTTTGTTTATCAAACAAGAAGCTAATCGCTTGAATCAAACGATCAAAATTCAAAAAGAAGCCATCATAGCTTTTATGCTTTATGACGCCTTGGCAAACATAGGTCAAATCAAGCGCGATTTGAAACTGGTTTGTGCGAAAGCCTTTCTACATTATCGTACACAAAATCAAGAAAGCTTAGTCATTCATAAGTCAGATTGTCCCTTACAAGTACAAAAAGGCTTATTGAAAATGAAACAAATGTCAGAACGTTTGGATCGATTTTTGCATGGAAAGGGCGATTACTTATGCTTTGAACCTGGAACATCTGAAGTTGTTTGGGCAAATGATCCTGAACAAAATATGCAAGTCTATAACGAAATCGAAGAAAGAGTAAGTACGCTGCAACAAACAGGAGTTCTTCCAGTTGATTTAGAAAATTTAATTTCAAAGGATGTTGAAGCTTATTTTGCAACCTACGTTGAAGAATTAGTTCAGTCCCCGGTGCAAAAAGAATTGATTCCTACAAAAATTTGGCAGTTGACCAATGATTTATATGATACTGCCCAAAAAAAGTTGGAAAGACGTTATAATGAAAAAGCTCGATTTGCTTTTGCTCTTCATTTACAAAGTACAATTGATAGATTATCGGATGGACATATGATTGTTCATCCTGATTTGAATCGTATTCGCAAACAATTGAAATCAGAGTTTCAAGTGGCTATCGACTTGTCAACAATCATCGAAGAAAGGTGTCAAGTTGAAATTCCTTTTGATGAGATTGGATTTATCAGTATGTTTCTTTCAGCTGAGATTGGTGAAATCGAACCTTTGCCTAAAAATAAAGTTGGTGTTATTGTATTAATGCATGGGGAAAATACGGCTAGTAGTATGTTAAAAACAGCTCAGGATCTGTTGGACACCCCTACAGGAATTGCGATGGATATGCCCTTAAATATGGACGTGAAAGAACTCTATAACGCACTTTTAAGTTATATTCGAGCCAATAAGGAAGTGTTATCAAATGGCGTATTGCTTTTGACGGACATGGGTTCATTAAATTCCTTTGCTGATTTGATTGATGAAGAGCTTGGTATTAGAATCAAGGCGATTTCAATGGTGAGTACCATGATCGTTATCGAAGCGCTACGTTTATCAGATAGTGGAAGAAGTTTAGAAGATATCTATCAAAATATTGAACTTGCATTTGAAACGATTGTGGGTTCTCAGTTTAAACTACCCAAAACCAGAAAGGAAAGTAAAAAAGCAGTGATTGTCACTTGCTTTACTGGTGAAGGAGTTGCAGCTAAACTATACCAGCGCATTTTGCCACTTGTCGACCAGACAAAGATCGAAGTGATTCCGATGCAATTTATTGAACCAGAAACTTTTAAGAAACACATTGATAGTTTGTCCGAAGAATATGAGATTAAAGCTATTGCAGGTACCGTAAAGATTGATTATCAAAACATCCCTTTCTTTTCTGCCTATGATGTTTTTAACGAGAATAAATTAGCCGTTTTGAATCGAATTTTGAATGAAGAATTATCGTTGCCGCATATTGTGGACTCATTGCAAAATGTCGTTGAAACAATTGATTTTCTTCCAAAATTAGTTGCGACTCTTGCTAAATTTGTTCAACAAATTCAGACCCAACTGCATTTAGTCGTTGAACCTAGCGTTCAATCAGGAATGATCATTCATCTAGTTTTTATGATTGAAAGTTATCGAAAAAAAGAAAAAACTCATCAATTTAAGAACTTATCAGATTTTCAAAGACGTTATCGTTTAGAAGTTGATTTGGTTCAAACGAATCTGATGGTCATTGAAAAGGAATATGAGGTTCAAATTACAGAGGATGATGTTGCCTTTATTACACAAGCTTTTTTGGAAAATAAAGTTGAGACAAGTAAAAAATTACACACAAACAATTAGTGTGTAATTAAAAAATAGGATTGTGTAAAATAATAAGTGGTTCAAACAGCACCCTTATCGCTTTTTTAGAAAAAATGTTTTGGCATAAAAATTGCTTATAGAATAATGAAAGGAAAGAGGTGAAAAAAATGGCAAAGAAAACAATTATGTTGGTTTGTTCTGCAGGAATGAGTACTAGTCTTCTCGTTACCAAAATGCAAAAAGCAGCAGAAGCAAAAGGCATGGAAGCCGATATTTTTGCAACATCGGCCTCAGATGCAGACCAACAAATCGAATCAAAAAATGTGGATGTTTTATTATTAGGCCCACAAGTAAGATTCATGAAAGCTCAGTTTGAAAAGAAATTAGAACCAAAAGGCATCCCATTAGATGTTATCAACATGTCTGACTATGGAATGATGAATGGTGAAAAGGTTTTGGCACAAGCTGAAAGTTTAATGAAGTAAAATTTTTAAAGGGGGAAACAATAATGGAAGACCAAAATTTAGAAGCAGTTATGGGACTTATTATGTACGGAGGAAATGCAAAAAGCGATGCAATGGAAGCTATCGCTGCCGCAAAAAAAGGTGACTTTGAAGAAGCTGAAAAGAAATTTGAAGATGCCAATGATTCTCTTGGAAAAGCGCACAATGCGCAAACAGAAATGTTGACCAAAGAAGCACAAGGGGAACATGCCCAAGTCACTCTTTTAACAGTACACTCTCAAGACCACTTAATGACTGCTATTGCTTTTACTGATTTAGCAAAAGAAATCGTTGATCTATATCGACGCCTTGATGAAAAATAAATCATTAAGGAATATCAGTGAACAATTGTTAACGATTGTTCTCTAAAGGAGAAAAGAAAATGGATAATTTAACATCCTGGATGGAAAAGCATATTTTACCCGTTGCTGCTAAAATCGGGGGACAAAAACATTTAGTAGCATTACGTGATGCTTTTATTGGTACAATGCCAGCGACTATGGCCGGTTCCATTGCGGTCATGATCAATGCTATTATTCGAGATTTACCACCACAGTTTTTTGATAATTATGATGGGAATACAATTCCAGTTATTCGAGAAATCATTGCTGTCAATGGCTTTGTTTGGAATGGAACGATTGCTGTTGCCGGATTGATCTTCGCTTTTTCTTGGGGATACAACTTAGCCCGAGCCTATGGAGTGAATGACTTAGCTGGAGGAATTGTTTCAGTTGCTACTTTGATTCAAGGGATTACTTTTGCCTACAGCACTTCTTTTGAAACAGCTGTTCCTGCGGATATGATGGAAGCTATTAATGCAACGACAAACGATACTGGTTGGTCGGCAACTTCTGATGCCCTTACAGCGGGCGGTTGGGGTTGGCTAAAACTAGCTCATCTAGATGCGAATGCCTTCTTTACCGTTATGTTAATGGGTGGTGTAGCTGTCATTATCTATTGTAAATTGATGCAAAAAGATGTGACCATCAAAATGCCTGATTCTGTGCCACCTGCTGTATCAAAAGCCTTTGCTGCAATTTTACCAGCAACTATCGCCTTATATACAGTAGCAATCATTAACTATATTGTTTCCAAGGTAACCAATGGCCAATTGATTATCGACTTGATACAAAAATACATTGCAGAACCATTCTTGGGCTTATCTCAAGGATTAGGAGCTGTTTTGTTAGTCACAGTATTTGTGCAACTTTTCTGGTTCTTTGGTATCCACGGACCCAATGTCTTGGCGCCAGTTCTTGAAGGTATTTGGGGACAAGCAGCCTTGGTTAACTTGAATGTTTTCCAAAAAGGGTATGAAGGACTAACTGGTTCTGATGCTATTTGGAAGGCAATTGAAGATGGAAAAGCCTACATGTGGGTACGTGGCTCATTTGATGCCTATGCTTGGTTTGGCGGGTCTGGCGGTACGCTTATGCTGATTGTGGCTATTCTGATTTTCTCGAAACGAGCAGATTATAAAGCAGTTGGTAAACTTGCCTTAGGACCTGGTATTTTTAATATCAATGAGCCCATCATGTTTGGTTTACCAATTGTGTTAAATCCAATCATGTTTATCCCGTTCTTACTAGCACCACTTGTTTCTACAGCAATCGGTTGGTTAGCTACTTATTTCCATTTAGTTAACCCAGTATCTCAACAAGTGACATGGGTTGTGCCACCAGTTCTACTATCATTTTTGGCAACAGGAGCTGACTGGCGTGCACCAATTGTTACCATTATTTGTATGGTGGTTTCCTTT
>DXDB01000096.1 GCA_019115705.1 Candidatus Tetragenococcus pullicola
TGTTTTGAGTTATGAATTATTATATGAAGACCAAAAAAAAGAAAAAATAAAGGAAGAAAATACGCGTATTTCTCAAAAAAAGAGCAAGAAAAAAGAAAAACAACTACCAGAAAAACAGGAAAAAATTGAGGATAACATTTCTCCTGTTGGTTTCTTTTCTTCCATAAAAAATAAATTAAAAATTTGATAAAGAAAACAGAATTTGTAGTGGGGGATTGGGGCACGCCCCAAAAATTTAATGAACGTCCGCCTGTGGTTTTTCAGGGGGCGTTCGTTAAAATTATGTAACATGGGGACATGTTACTATGCTCGCAAAAGGTGAAAAGTGCCAAACAAGCCTTTAAGTGGCACTTGAGGAAAAGTTGGATTTTCCTCAAGAGGGGTGCAGGGGAGAAGCTCGGTCGCCCCTGCAATTTTTATTTTTATTCTCTTTTTTCTAGGAGGAAATTATGAATAGTAAATACAAATTAAAACGACCATATGAACGAAAAGTACGATTTAGCAAAGAAGAAAATGAGTATTTAAAAAAACGAATAGAGAAAAGTCCATTTAATAATTTTCAAAACTATGCTCGAATTTTATGTTTAACAGGTGAAATAAAACTAACGGATTATACTGAGCTGTATCGACTGAATAGTGAATTGAGTCGTATTGGAAATAACGTGAATCAGTTGGCTCGATTAGCTCACCAATTTGATGAAATTTCTAATGAGGATGTCCAACAATTATTAGAAGTGATGCACGAAGTAAAGACGCTCGTTACCGAGAAATTAAAAGAAGAATTAGGCAAAGAACGGACGATGTAACGATGGTTTATACAAAACATTTTACGATTCACACCATGGATCATTTGAATCAATCAAAAGAGTATGTTCAAAAGGCAAGTAAGACAACGGTTGATAAAACACCGTCAGGGAATACGCATTATGAGCGACTGTTTCCGTATATCATGAACGCGGATAAAACATTAAGTAAGCAGTTAGTTTCAGGACATGGAATAACCGATGTGACCAATGCAGCAAATGAATTTCTTTACACGAAAGAACGAGTAGCCAAACAAAAAGGTACGTATTTGATGTTTGATCCTGAAACAGAAACGATGGTTTTTAATAAAGCAGCGATTGAAAAAGGCAATGGACGTGGGCAAGCCGTTTTAGGCCACCATTTGGTTCAATCGTTTTCTCCGGAAGACGATTTGACGCCCGAAGAGATTCATGAAATTGGCCGTCAAACTGTTTTGGAATTTACAGGCAGTGAGTATGAATTTGTTATTGCGACACATGTTGATCGTAAGCATATCCACAATCATATTATTATTAATTCTACAAATCTTTTTACAGGAAAAGCCTTGCCATGGAAAGTGGTTACCTTTGAAAATGGCGAGACAAAAGATTACACCAAAGAATTATTTGAGAAAGTATCGGATAAAATTTCGTCCAAGTACGGTGCAAAAATTATTGAGAAGTCACCTAAAAATTCGCACAAGAAATATACCATGTGGCAAACGGAGTCAATCTACAAATCGAAAATAAAATCTCGGCTGGATTTTTTATTGGCGCATTCTTCTTCAATCGAAGATTTTAAACGTAAAGCAGAAGCGCTAGAGCTACATGCTGATTTTTCAGGGAAATGGGCCACGTATCGTTTACTTGATGAACCTCAAATAAAAAACACACGAAGCAGAAGTTTAAATAAAAAGAATCCTGAAAAATACAATCTCAAACAAATAGAGGAGCGGTTAAAAGAAAATACCGCTTCTTTTTCTATTGAAGAAGTAGTGGATCGGTATGAAGAGAAAATCAATGTAGCAAAGAATGATTTTGATTATCAATTGATTGTAGAGCCCTGGCAAATTTCACATAAAACACCAAAAGGATATTATTTAAATGTTGATTTTGGCATAGAAAATCAAGGACAAATTTTTATAGGTGCTTATAAAGTCGATGAATTAGAAGACAGAAATTACAGTTTGTTTGTAAAGAAAAATGATTTTTTCTATTTTATGAATGAAAAGAATGGGCAACGGAATCGGTACATGACAGGATATACTTTAGCGAAACAATTATCCTTGTATAACGGCACAGTACCCTTAAAAAAAGAACCAGTAATGTCGACCATTAACGAGATAGTGGATGCGATTAACTTTCTTGCGGAACACGGTGTAACAGAAGGAAATCAAATGGAACGATTGGAAAAACAATTAGTAGAAGCTTTTAAAACCGCTGAAGAAAGTCTAACAACCTTAGACGATAAAATACTTCAGTTGAATCAAGTAGGGAAACTATTATTAGCTAATAAATTAGAAGAGTACGAGGGGAATCTACCTATTTTAAACCAACTGGTAGAGAAAGAAGAACTCACGTATGACGATGTAAAAGATGAACTGGCTTCTCTTAAATTAAGTCGAAAATTGCTTCAGGAAAAAATGGAAACGACGGTAGAAAAAATAAATGAACTACACGGCGTTCAAACGGTTGTAGAAAGAAAAACGAAGGAAGAAAATCTAGGGAAAATAGAAAAATGACCTATTTATTTTTATGAGGAGGACAATAGGAATGGAAACAAAAGATTTAGTCGTTGCGTGGCATTCAATGGATGAGGAGGATCGCTTTGAATTGGAAAGTTTTGAACAAGTGGTTGCATTATCTTATGTAAAAAATTTAGTTACAGAGGATGAATCATTACAATTTACGTACGCAAATGGCAATCAAGCAGCGATTGATTTGTTTGATGTTGAGTGGTTTCGATATGTCCCACATGATTCACATTTGGCTCAATATGTTCGCTCAAAAGCGAAAGGAGATTATGAATGGGATGAACAAGGAAATGTACTTACCAACGAAAACAAGAATCGCTTGTTGAAGAAATAGAAAAAGCCAGGACAACTGTCCTGGCCATTCTCATATCACTAAAAGAAAAATCTCTTAGCAACTTTAATATTATAACATAAAGAAGGTGAAAGTTGCTATGATTTTTGACGTGAGTGATTATACATTGCCAACGTTTGATTCTATTGACTGGCAAAAGACAAAAGAACAGGTGGGGATTTTTTTACGAGCGTACAAAGTGAATCGGGAACGAATGGGCTTACCTGTTTACCCAAAGTTAACCAGTGAATGTTTTCTTGTTTTCAGAGAAGATCTCATTAAAGAAAAATGGAAAGCAGGACAAGAACTGACAAGGAATGAAGAAGAATATCTAAAGACTGAACAATGTTTTGTTTATGCCTTTTCTGCTATTATGCACCCGTATCGTTCGGAAATGACCGAACGTAGACGGCGTGTCTTTTTTTATCGTTATTTATATGGTTTATCTGTTCCATTGGTTAGCGAGCGAATTAGTTATCAAAAAAATATTATTGTCGATGACTCAAAAATGGCGATGATGCAATTTGCATTAGCGCTGGATTTGTTAGTGTTTCTATAACCAACAAAACTGAAACGAAAGACAGACACAGAGTAAACGGTGTAGCGCATATACTTTATTTACAAGCTTGAATAACGTACACAGCGCTGTGGGAAAGACTATTTCTCATGATAAAACAACCGTATACTTTTTTAGATTTATTCGCAGGAGTTGGTGGCTTTCGTTTAGGTTTAGAAAAAGCTGGACATAAATGTATTGGTTTTTGCGAAATTGATCGCAAAGCGAGAGAAAGCTACAAAGCCATTCATAATACAGAAAACGAGGTAGAAATGTATGACATTACAACAATATCAGATGAATTTATTCGAGGAATCGGACGTGTGGACATACTCGCAGGCGGATTTCCATGCCAAGCTTTTAGCGTTGCAGGAAAAAGAAAAGGTTTCGGAGATACTCGAGGTACTCTCTTTTTTGAAATTGCACGGTTCGCACATATTTTGCGACCTAAGTATTTATTCCTTGAAAATGTTAAAGGACTCCTTAACCATGAAGGAGGGACTACGTTCGAGACAATCTTACGAACCCTGGATGAATTGGGGTATGACGTGGAATGGCAAGTGCTTAACAGCAAGAATTACGTCGCACAAAATAGAGAACGTGTCTTTATTATCGGACGTCTTAGAGGCGAATGTACCAACCAAGTATTTCCTATCACCGGAGAAGAAAGCGCAATTGATCAAGAATCAGTAAAAATAAACAGTGCAGGGACAACCAATACAAAACAGATTGTCGTTGGCAATGTGAATCCTAGTGCAAAAGGAATGAACGGCAATGTCTATTCTTCAGAAGCGGTTAGTCCAACCATTACCTGTAATCATGGGGAAGGAAGTAAAATTGCGATTCCAATTTTAGCACCTAACAAGAAAAAAGTCCGTCAAAACGGACGAAGATGTAAAGAAAATGACGAAGAAATGTTTCCTCTCACCGCACAAGATAGGCATGGGATTATTGTAGAAGGAAATCTAGATGGTGGTTACCGTTCAGCTTCTTCTGTTGTTTCTACAGACGGTATTTCTCCTACACTTACGACAATGGGTGGAGGAGGACAAGAGCCTAAAATTCTTGTAAGAGAAGCGACAAAAAAAAGATATACGCAAGCAAACCCCGGAGATAGTATCAACTTTTCTTTTCCAAACTCGACAAAACGTAGGGGACGCGTGGGTAGACAACACGCACATACGTTATTAACGGGTGAACAACAAGCAGTTGTGATGGAAGACTTTCAGATAAGAAAGTTGACACCACTAGAATGTTGGCGACTACAAGCTTTTCCAGATGAAGCTTTTTTGGCTGCAAAATTTGGTAGTAGGGAGATTGCGAAAAAGATTCTTGTTAATCAATTGGATCATTACAATTGTGACTATAAACAGACTATGTCTGATAGTCAGTTATACAAACAAGCGGGAAATTCGGTAACGGTAGCTGTTATCTATGACATTGCAAAACGTTTGTAAGATCAACGTTCTTCAAACGAAAAAGTATTATTTTGTGCGTACTTTCTAAACAATTTCTTTCTTATACTAGGTTTATCAAGACTTGAAAAAATACAAACGATTTAGGCCTAGATCATGAGGAGAAATTTCTTATGATGAAAGAAAATACGATTTATTTTGAAGATTGTTTAGAAGGGATGAAAAAGATACCCGATGAGTCCATCGATGCAATTATTTGTGATTTGCCTTATGGGACGACGGCTTGTTCTTGGGATTCAGTGTTGCCATGGGAAGAGCTATGGGCTGCTTATTTACGTGTGACAAAAGAAAATAGTCCAATCGTTCTATTTGGTGCAGAACCTTTTTCCACAACGTTACGCACTAGTAATCTTTCTCAGTATAAATACGACTGGTATTGGCTGAAAAACAATGTCACAGGCTTTACCTTTGCGAAAACACAACCGATGCGCTGCGTTGAAACGATTTCAGTGTTTTCAAAAGGGACACCGAACTATTATCCGCAAGGACTAGTCGCATTAAAACAACCAAAAATAGCGATTCGAAAGGAGACCAAAGAAAATATCTATGCGAATGACGGCAACTTATCTGGAAAAAAATATATACAAACGATGACGGGGTATCCGAATCATGTATTGAAGTTTCCAAAAGAAACAAAGCATACGTTCCACCCCACGCAAAAACCTGTCGCTTTACTGGAATACTTGGTGAAAACTTATACGAAACCAGGA
>DXDB01000097.1 GCA_019115705.1 Candidatus Tetragenococcus pullicola
AAAAGAATTATCAAAAAGAATCATCGATGAGCTTCTTACTTATTTATATTCCCATGAAATAACTGAAATACGTATTGGAGTAGAATTTGCTGAGGAAGGGCTTTTCATAGAGATACAGGGTACGGCAGAAACTCAGCCAGAAGATTTAGATGTACTTGCTGATTTGCTGAACAATCCTCGGGACCCTAGTATGGAAATCTACTATCAGGAACTATTAGGTAATCCCCGACATGATCGGGAAGATTATCATCTGTTAGGTAGTTTGATTGATGACGTGGAAATCATGTATGCCCAGCCGATTATCAATATTAAGATCTTTCGACGTGCTTCTCATTCCTATTATTAACCCTATTTTCTATTTATAAAAGACTGAATCAAAAAAGCAGCTCCTGAAAGTTCGATTAAAATCTACTTTCAGGAGCTGTTCAAGCTTGACATTATTGATTTTCCAATCCTTCATACACTTCATCTGTTACAGGTTCTAAAAACTCTGAATTACCAGCAGTGATCGCCAAATGTTCAAACCAACTGTCTTTTGTCGCACCATGCCAATGTTTAATCCCTTTGTGCGTTACGACGACATCTCCAGCCATTAATCGTCTTGCTGGCTTTCCTTCTTCCTGATACCAGCCTTCTCCTCCGGTCACAAGTAAGATTTGATAGCCGTCTGTATGGACATGCCAGTGATTGCGACAACCTGGTTCAAAAGTTACATTACCTACACCAACAGAAACTTCGGGATCATTCACTAACATATTCAGATAGCTTTGCCCGGTAAATACTTGAGCGTAAGCTTCGTTTTTTTCACCTGCTGGAAAAATCACGCCATTGTGTATTTCTTCGTGTTTTGTCATCATTTACGCCTCTTTCTTATCTTCGCTATTTTCTTCTAAATAGATTTCTTTTGCTAAACTAAAAGCTGACCAAGCTTTTGGCCATTCTACATAAAAAGCTAAATGGGTAATGATTTCTGCTATTTCTTCACTAGTAATGCCATTTTGCTTGCCAATCTTCAGATGAGCTGGCAATTGTTCAAAATTTCCTCCTGAAATTAATGCAGATATGGTGATGATACTACGCTGATGAGCAGATAATTCTTCTCTGGACCATACTTGTCCAAATAAAACATCATCATTCAATTCTGCAAATTTTGGTGCAAAATCTCCTAATTGATCTCGTCCTGCGGTTTGTTTTTCTGCCATTTCTCTTATTCTCCCTTCACGACTGTTAGGTGATTCAACTATGGTTCTAAGGCAACTTTATTTTCTATTGTTTCTTCGCATTTCATTTTAAATGTAGTCTTTCAGCCTGTCCAATGCTTAGTTTATTCAGTCGATATGCTTTTTAAGCATAGTTGCTAACGCTTTTTTTATTTTAAAAAAAACAAGTTATTAAATAAGTCTTTAGTTGGATGTTTTTTTGAGATCAATCTTTTATACTTATGATGAACTTACAAAATTGTTTGTTTTCTGTCATATCAAAAAATGGCGCAGTTAGTTGCTTTTCTAGTAAAGTATAGTTAACAAAGAACCTCTAAGGAGTTGATGAATAATGAATATTGCTGCCTCTCGAAAACTGATAAATTTCATATCCATTATCGGATTAGGCCTATCAATCGCGCTGACGATTTATTTTATTAATTTAGGTGTTTTCAAAGATTTGAATGCGTTAAGAGGATTAGTAGGTGATTCCATCATTTTAGGACCGATTATTTTTGTCTTCATCCAAATCCTGCAAGTAGTTATTCCAATCATTCCTGGAGGGATCAGTACTGCAGCTGGTGTCCTGATATTTGGCCCTTATGCTGGATTTATCTATAACTATATTGGAATCTGCATTGGTTCGATTATCATTTTTCTGCTAGGGCGTCGTTATGGAAAGCCATTCATACTTTCCATGATTAGCGATAAGACATATAACAAATATATTGGCTGGCTGGATAATCAAAACCGTTTTGAGAAGCTGTTTGCTCTAGCTATTTTTCTTCCAGTTGCTCCTGACGATGCGTTATGTTTGATGGCTGGATTGACAAACATGTCAGTGAAACGATATACACTAATCATTTTGATTGCTAAACCACTGTCGATTTTCTTATATAGTATGGCCTTGATTTATGGAGGTCAATATCTAAGTGGTCTTCTTGGATAATATTTATTTTGTAAAATTAGTCATTGATTGACAATGTTAAATCTGGGAAAGGGTCTGCAAAACACACTGCACCCTTTCCTTTTTCATTAGATTTGCGCTACAATGTGAAGAGCAGGTGATAGGATGAATTATTTGAAACGTAGCTTAGGTAATGCTTGGGACTTTTTAAAAGGAACACAAGCTTATTTCCGTGATGTCTTGCTGATGCATGGCTTTATTTTATTTATTTGTTTACCCTTATTGAGCAGTACGACCCGTTTTATTTTACACCGAGGGGCAATTGACTATTTGTCTTATGACAATATTCCTTCAATTTTTTCTCAACATCCTGGGGTTCTACTCTCGTTAATCGTAGTTTTGATGACGATTTTACTGTTAGTTTATTTCGAATTTACTTTTCTTTTGATGAGTGTCTTTTTTATTAAAAAGAAAGAACCAATCTCTTTGAAGCAACTCTTACACTTGACGATACTTCAGCTGAAGAAAGTGAGACCCATTACTTTTTTGTTTTTCCTTGCTTATTTTTTATTGATTCTACCGATCAGCGGATTAAGTTTTAATTCTGATCTACTGTCAAAAATAAAAATCCCCGCTTTCATTATGGATTTTATTTTTGCTAATCGTTGGATCATCGTCAGTTCCTTTTTACTCGTTTATATTTTCCTTGGCTATATTGGGATTCGACTGATTTTTGCTTTACCGGAAATGATTCTACGAGATCGTCCTTTTCGAGCAGCCATTCGGGAAAGCTGGTCATTGACCAAATCGCGTCTTTTGGCCATCACGGGCCAATTTATTGTGATTGGCGGTACGATTTTACTCCTTTCTTCTTTAGGATATATCGTTGTTATTTTGGCACAAAGTATGGTTGAACAATTTTTCCCAGACTATGCATTGATCAGCGCTGTGTTTGCTATGACGCTTTTACAAGGGATTTTATTATTCAATATCGTGATGTCTACCGTAGGGATTTTTTATATCATTGTTGATTTCATGGATGACGAAGGCTTCTTGCCTGAGATCCCTAAGTGGTTTATCCCACAAGCCCCCAACTTGCGTTTCTCTGCGCTGAAAAACACTGGTTTGACTCTTTTTGCAGTTTTTTTCGGTATTGGCGTCTGTCTTTACAATATGGATTATCTGACTTCAGCTGTTCAGACAAAACCAGTGACTGTCTCTCACAGAGGTGTGAGTACCCAAAATGGGGCGCAAAATACTTTAGAAGCACTTGAAAAAACAAGCAGAGACTATCATCCTGATTATGTAGAGATGGATGTTCAGGAAACAAAAGATGGTCATTTCGTAGTGATGCATGATGCAAATCTTCGTCACTTAACAGGGGTAAATGGAACACCACAGGATCTTACATTGAAAGAATTGACAAATCTTACAGTTACTGAAAACGGAGTGCAAGCCCCTGTTTGTTCTTTTGATTCTTATTTGGAAAAAGCACATAAGCTAAACCAAAAATTACTTATTGAGATCAAGACCTCTAAAAAAGATTCGGGTGACCTTGTCGAACGATTTGTCCATAAATACCGCAAAGTTATCTTAGAGAACCATCATATTTTGCAAAGTTTGACGTACCAAACCGTTTCAGATTTAAAAGAAGCAGAACCAAACTTTTATGTGGGCTACATCTTACCTTTCAATATTGTTGGGCCCCCTGTGACGCCTGCTGATTTTCTGACAATGGAATATAGTACGATCAACCGTAACTTCATTAATTCTGCCCACCAAGACGGAAAAGAAGTATATGTATGGACAATCAACGATTCAGATGCCATGAGTCGCATGATGTTTTATGGTGTGGATGGTATCATAACCGATGAGATGGGACTACTAAATGAAAGTGTGAAACAAACAGATGAAGAAATCACTTATTCAGATAAACTGCTAAATTTTGTTTTGGGAGTCGGCTAATCAAAAATCGTTAATGAAAAAAGTCTTTATACAACAAAAAACGCATAACCTGCCACCGCAGGTATATGCGTTTTTTGTTTGACGCTCATAATGTGTGCTTAACTTTCTCTTGATTCCTTCATCGCACGAACAATAGCTAAAATAGCAGGAATTGCAGAGATCACTGCAAGAATAATTCCCATTTTCCCTGAACTTTTTCTTTTTGGCATATCTTCTCGCTCCCTTCTGTCTTTATTTATATTATAAGGGAGTTCTTGCGAATTCTCAAAAATACTGTTTAAGAAACCAATTCAGTAGGTGCGCTAATATCACAGAATTTTACGAGCATGCGATACTTGCTTTCATTGATAAGTTGATAGTCTCGTTGGTCATAACTTTCAACATACACGACAGCCGTGTTGATATATGTACGTTCAATACAGCCGATTAGTTCATGAGATACTCCGATCGGTTTGCATATATAAGATCTTCCTACTTCTGCTTTTACCATTTCATTCCCTCTTTTCTTTATTTTTATTTTGTTTTTTCTTTATTTTATAATAACAAATTACCTTGTATTTGAAAACGTTTTTATTCATTTTTTTATTTTTTATTTTGAGTATCTTTCTGCTTTTTAGATAACTATTTTTTAACACGATCTTAGACGTTGTGACAAAAACGTTTGTTTATATTCCTATGTTGTTCGTGCGTTTTTTTCTTTATATTGCTAAGTTATTTATAAAGAGGTGAGCATATGATTTATATTCAAGCAATAGTATTTGTAACCTTGATGATTGGGCTACTTATCGGATTAAAAGAAAATAGCTAAACCATTTAAGAAAAAATAAATAAGGAAAATGATAAATGCTTTTTAATTGCATCAAAAAACGTACGATGCTAAACTTGGTATAAGTTCGAAAGTTTAAAGGAAACTTTCAAGAACTAAATTACATTACAAAGGAGATGAATTTTATGACGTTTACAAAAACAAATATGCAATACCGCGTAGCTTTTGATACAACTTCTAACCGTTTTATGGCGATTGATGCACAAAACGAAAATAACGTTGCGTTTGGTATTACAATCGAACAAGCAGTCCGAGCATTAAACGAATCTAGATAAGGAGTGAACCATTCCAAATGGCGACTGATGAGATCTCGGAAAATCAATAAAAGACGTTTGTAACGGTAATCCGCGACAAACGTCTTTTTGTATTCATTACATATATTTGGAAATTGTCTCTCTTTATCTCTAGACCTAAACAAAAACACAAGTTCTAATATCAACCATCTCGTTTTTTATGACAATTTTGTTAGCTGTTTCGATGATAATATTCCGTTATTATCTGTATAATATTTAATACCTGAATAATTCATACTTTTAATTAAAACCATGTGAAACTGCCTCACGGCAGCTTACAATTACTTTTTCATCTTCACCCGTTAAGTGATGAAAAAAGAACCCCTTTCTGCTATGGTTAAAGTGACTAAACCAACCAAAAGAAAGGAGTTCTTTTCATGACTAGCTTACACAAAAACCAAGTAAAATTCAATTCAAATATCACTATTTCTCATACAGGTGGTCAATTATCGAGTGATTCGGGTCTCGTCCTAGTGAAAGAGCTGATGAACATCTTTGGTTTTTCTGAACTGGCTAAGCAACACATTCACATTGAAGACGAACGAGCGTATTTTACTCATGACAACTTATCCATACTTGAGCAGTTCATTATGCAATTAATTGCTGGTTACTCAGCTGATTCTGCAGCTAATCTCCTGAGACAAGATCCTGTGTTTAAAGCTGTTTTAGATAGGAAAGAACTCGCTTCTCAATCTTCACTTTCCCGATTTTTAGATCGACTATCTGAGGAGAATATCCATGAACTTCAAGCTTTGAACCAAGAACTTATCGATAAAGCACGCCTCATCCGTAATGATACGGAATTAATCATTGATTTAGATTCGACCCATTCAGATACATTTGGTCACCAAGAACAAACGAATTATAATACACACTACCAAACCTATGGTTACCATCCATTGGTAGCTTTTGACGGATTGACTGGTGACTTCTTAAAAGCTGAACTACGTTCAGGAAATCAATATACATCAAAAGGCGTAAAGGAGTTTCTCACACCTTTATTAGAGCACTATAATCACTCTCTACCAAACACTGACATCTTGGTTCGTGGAGACAGCGGGTTCGCTACACCTGGTGTGTATGATTCGTGTGAATCAAAAAAGAGTCATTATGTTATTCGACTGAAGAATAATCGTAGACTAGGTCAAATAGCTGAGAAATCAGTACTTTATGGCGATAATCAAAAGTGGGAAGAACGAGAAGTTCAGTACTTCTCGACCACTTATCAAGCACAATCCTGGTCACAAAGTCGTCGCGTGTGTATACGCTCAACACGTGAAGCGGGCGAACTACTCTTTCGACATGAATTTATCGTGACGAATCTATCAGAAAATGTTTCTCCTGATACCATCTTTTCTATCTATGCCAAACGTGGCACAATGGAGAACTTCATTAAAGAAGCGAAAGCTGGCTTTTACTTTGACAAAACAGACAGTCCTCGCTTTTTGGAGAATCATGTCCGAATGATGCTCAGCTTGATAGCTTACAACTTAGTCAACTTCTTAAGAACGATTGGCTTTGAAGAAGTCCAAAAGGGAATGACCATTCATTCTATTCGATTGAAGTTTCTGAAAGTTGCTGGGAAATTAGTCCAAACGGGTAGACGAGTCTATCTCAAATTATCTAGTTATCATGTGTATCAGAATGAATTCTACAGGGTCTTTGCTCGCCTGAGGCGAGCCAGTCAATGGATCTAATCCAACAATCTAACGATTTTTTTACTGGGAAGTTATCCAGGGAGAAGTATGCTCAAAATGCCTTACACCCAAAATTTATTCCTCAATATTTTTGAACAGTGAATGTTTGAAGTAACTTTTTAGTCAAAATCAGTTGATAGGGATATTAGTGATACATATTTCAATAAAATGTGCCAAAGAATTAAAGCTATGAATTATTCAGGATTTAAACTTATTTTATAATAGATTCGCATAATTACGTTTTTCAAAACACAACTAAACTATACACCCTCGTACCTAGAAAACAGTTTATTGCGCAATATTTACGCAAAAAGGGGTTAAAAATAATGAATAATGGCAAATTGATGAGGAAACTAAGACAAGAACGAAATATTAGCCAAGCATCTTTAGCTGGGAACTTATATTCCCGTGACAATATCTCGCGTTTCGAAAGAAATAATTCGAACATTAACTTAAATATGTTTTTTCACTCACTTGATTCAAATAAGTGATATCAGCTTCTGCTTTTTCTAAAGTATCCATATCCAATATATTTAACTTATTTTTCAAAATATTTGTATTCGGAATTAAATACGGATCAATCATTGTTCGATCCTGATTTTCGATATTTTTCTAACACGATTTCTAATGCATCAGCGATTTCCATCGTCCCATC
>DXDB01000098.1 GCA_019115705.1 Candidatus Tetragenococcus pullicola
GGTACCGCAGAGATTAAAGAAAAACAAGATGAAAAAGGTCAAGAAAATAGCTTCCTGTATGCTTTTGATGCCGAAAATCAAAAATTTTCTGTTTTAGAACTTTTAGAAAATAAAGAAGAAGGAATAGCAGCTGTGGATCTGGTTCCAGAATTATTACAGTATTTGTCAACAATTGAATAAAAAAGCAAAGGTCACTTTCTAATATAAATGATGGTGACCTTTATTTGTAGGACTCTAAATAGGGATGATTTTTAGAAAAAATGGGAATTGCTCGTTAAAATGAAGGAAAATATGAGGTGAAATCCCCACTTTTAATTATCTAAAACGCTTTTTTCAAGAAAAACATCTATTTTGGATAATTATTTATTACAATTTGGTTACAAAATACTTTACTCAAAAAGGTTATAAATTCTAGGGTTAACCCTGAATATTTCTTTAAATAGCAAAACAAATTATATTTTTATTCTTCTTGTAATATTATGTAAATAAAATGAAACAAATTTCTACTCTTCCTTTAGTATAATGGAGTTTGTTGGAGATTAATTAGAGAAAGGTGTTGGCAATACGTGAAAGCGAAGAATCTATTGGCAGCTTGTTTGTTGAGTATTCAATTTGTACTGCCTACTGTGGTTCAAGCCGAAACGCTTGATGACCTAAACCAAAAAGAGAGTGAAATCTCAAAGCAAAGTCAGACGATTAGTCAAGAAGTCCAAGACACTTTGCAAATAGTCAATCAAAAATATCAAGAAGTTGAAGAAATCAAAACAAAGATTTCTAAAAATGAAGCAACCATCGATAAAACCAATGAACAAATCAAAGTTTCAGAAGAAAAAATCGATGCTCATAAAGAAAGAGTTGCTAGTCGGTTAAAAAATCTACAGATAAGTAGTGTTGAAAAAAGTAAATGGGCCGTTTTATTAGAAACCGGGAGTTTTACCGATTTTATCAATGGTGTTTATGCCTTGACGACATTACAAAATGCTGAAAAAGCTGCTGTTGATGAATTAAACCAAGAAACAGAAACATTGCAAACATTACAAGAAAAAGCAGCAACAACGCAATCAGAATTAGAAGAAAGTCAATCAGCTCTTGAAACAGAGACCAAAGATCTCGATAGTCAAATCAGTGGTTTGCAAGAACAATTATCTGAAAACCAGGAAGTCTTACAATCGATTGCCAACAGCAAAGTAGTTGAACAAGCACGATTGAAAGCAGAAGAAGAAAAGCAAGCTGCTGAAAAAGAAACCCAAGAAAAAGAAGCCCAAGAAAAAGCCACTGCTGAAAAGCAAGAAAAAGTGTTGGCTGAAAAAGAAGTTGCCGATTCGCCAAGTTCGTCAACAGAACCAAGTAAAGAGGCTACTTCAGATACTGATTCTTCTCAAGAATCAGAAGAAAAACCTGTTTCAAATGAAAAACCAGAAAGCCCTTCTGGAAATAATGAGAAAGTAATGTATATGGAGTCTACTGCCTATTCCTATGCCGAAGCTGGCGCTAGTTATTATACGGCATCAGGATTAGATTTACGTAAAAATCCGATGGCTATTGCCGTAGACAGAAGCGTTATCCCACTTGGAACCTTAGTAGAAGTTGAAGGCTATGGCGTTGCGATTGCGGCTGATACTGGCGGTGCAATCAACGGAAATATTATCGATGTGCATTTTCCTACTGTAGAACAATGTCACAAATGGGGACGCCGTTACAATGTAAAAGTTACGATTTTAGATTAATAGAAAAAGCAATCATCTGAGTGTGATGATTGCTTTTTTACTGTCTTTTTTTGGTTGAGTAAAGAACTGTAGATTCTTATTTCCTATTGTGAAATGAGAATCGTTAAGAAATTAAGCACATTGTGTTTTTTGTTGTAAGTGCAAAGTTTCGTATAAAAATACCACGTTTAGTTGACTTTACTGGGTGTGCAAGGTAGAATCAAACTAGAATATTCTTTGGAATGAGTACAATCTATCCACTTGCTTTTTCAAGTGTTTATTTAAGAAAGGACTATAGATATGGCAAACGAAAGTAGAGATTATCAATATGGGTTTCACGATGAAATAACACCTGTGTATTCAACAGGAAGTGGGTTGACAGAAGAAACAATTCGGGAAATGTCAGCAGTAAAAGGCGAACCACAGTGGATGTTAGACTATCGTTTACGGTCATTAGAACTTTTTCATAAATTACCAATGCCTAAATGGGGACCCGACCTTTCAGGCATCAACTTTGACGATGTCATTTACTTTCAACGATTAAGTGATAAGAAATCAAACAAATGGGAAGACGTTCCCGATAAAATCAAAGATACTTTTGAACGTTTGGGCATTCCTCAGGCTGAACGCAACTATTTAGCTGGAGCTGCCGCACAATATGAATCTGAAGTGGTCTATCATAATATGAAAGACGAGTTTGCAAAACAAGGAGTCATTTTTACGGATACCGATACAGCTTTAAAAGAATATCCAGAATTATTTAAAGAATACTTTGGTACCGTCATTTCAAATTCAGAACATAAATTTGCCGCTTTAAATGGCGCCGTTTGGTCAGGAGGCACCTTCATTTATGTGCCAAAAGGTGTACATTGTGAAATTCCTGTTCAAACTTATTTTAGAATCAATGGTGAAAATGCGGGACAATTTGAGCGCTCCCTGATGATTATTGATGAAGGAGCTTCGATTCAATATATTGAAGGATGTACAGCACCCAATTACACAACCAATAGTCTTCATGCGGCAAGTGTTGAAATTGTTGTTAAAAAAGACGGATTTTTCAGATACACGACGATTCAAAATTGGTCAGATAACGTTTATAATTTGGTTACTGAACGGGGCACAGTAGAAGAAAACGGCACCTTGGAATGGATTGATGGCAACCTTGGTAGTAAAGTGAACATGAAATATCCATGTAGTATTCTAAAAGGGCCCTATGCAAAAACATCTGTCTTATCGATGGCTTTTGCAAACTATGGACAACATCTAGATGCGGGCTGTAAAGCTTATCATAACGCTCCACATACCTCAAGTACCTTGATCTCAAAATCGGTAGCAAAAGATGGTGGGAAAACGGACTATCGCGGGACCGTTCATTTTGGTCGTAATAGTGCTGGTTCTAAATCACATATCGAATGCGATACTATTTTGATGGATGATCAGTCAACGTCTGATACCATTCCGTTCAATCAAATCTTAAATAGCGATGTTGCTTTGGAACATGAAGCGAGTGTTTCTAAGATTTCAGAAGAAAAGCTATATTATTTGATGAGTCGCGGCATTAGTGAAGAAACAGCTACAAGTATGATTATTAATGGGTTTATGGAACCTATCACCAAAGAATTGCCAATGGAATATGCGGTCGAAATGAACCAATTGATCAATATGAGCATGGAAGGTAGCGTCGGATAACTAATTGAATGAACCAGCTTGAGACAAAGACAACCGTCTCAAGCTGGTTTTGTCTATTAAACGACCTGTATATTTAGATAATCCATAGCATGTCATATTTTATGACATGGATAGTGGGTATATTCTTGTAAGTTTTTTATTTTCTTGGTATGATGAGAAAAATGAAGGAGGAATTTTATGGATTCTCTAGATTACAAAATTATCAATGCCCTCGAAAAAAATGGTCGAGTCACCATCAAACAAATTGCCGAAGAATGTTTTATTTCCTCGCCTTCTGTTTCTTCACGAATTCAAAACCTTGAAAAACAGGGGTTTATTTCTGGCTATCAAGTGATTTTAGATTATCAAAAATTAGGCTATTTGATAAAAGCTTACATTCATATAGCTGTAAATGCCAAGGATAAAAAAGAGTTCTACCAATCTATTTCAAAAACACCAAATGTGGTCGAGTGTGACTGTATTACTGGTGAATACTCAATGCTTTTAAAAGTTTACTTTAAAAATACCAACGAATTAGATGAATATATCAATGAATTACAGCATTTTGGAGATACCAAAACGCATATTGTTTTTTCAACGAATGTTGGTCCTAGGGGATTAGAATTTGAAAACATGTAAGCAAAAAATAATGGTTCATGTTTTTTTGTTTTCTTTCAACTAATTATATAAGTTGAATAATCACATCGATAGAAATCAGATTTCTTTTTTTAAGGTAAAGGTTTTTCTTTTTCTCTTAAAAAGATTGAATTTTAGAGTGTGTGTGATATAGTAAACTTAGTGAATTTTTTAAAAAACATGTGAAAAAAGAGGAGACAGGTATCTATGACACTTGCGAAAATCGTTTATGCCACTATGACTGGCAATACAGAAGGTATCTCTGAAATCTTAGAAGATGATTTCACAGACTTAGGCATTGAAGTGGAACGTGTACAGGCTGATGATGCTGATGAAGAATTTTTTGAAGA
Organism: Candidatus Tetragenococcus pullicola; assembly: GCA_019115705.1. Lineage (GTDB taxonomy): Bacteria > Bacillota > Bacilli > Lactobacillales > Enterococcaceae > Tetragenococcus > Tetragenococcus pullicola. Next base: position 4,361 of record DXDB01000098.1, read on the forward strand.
TGCTGATATTTGCGTTTTGGCTACATATACTTATGACGAAGGTGAATTACCTTTTGATTTAGAAGATTTTTACGATGAACTTCCTGACTATGATTTATCAGGGAAAATTTTTGGGGTTGTCGGAAGCGGAGATAGTGAACTATATCCTGACTATTTCTGTTTAGCAGCTGATAAATTTGATGAAGCTTTTGCAAAGGCGGGAGCTACACAAGGTCATGAAATTGTAAGAATCGAAAATGATGCGGATGAAGATGACGAAATTGTCTTGAAGGAATTCGTCGAAACTTTAGTGAATGCTTAATAAAAATGATTGTGAGAGTTTGTATTAGAGAAGGAAGTTATCATGTCTAAAATGAAAACAATGGATGGGAATACAGCTGCTGCCTATATTTCCTACGCCTTTACTGAAGTTGCAGCAATTTATCCAATCACCCCTAGTTCTACGATGGCAGAAGTGGTAGATGAGTGGGCAGAAAAAGGAAAACAGAATATTTTCGGTCAACCAGTCAAAGTAGTTGAAATGCAATCAGAAGCTGGTGCCGCTGGAGCAGTACATGGTTCCTTAAAAACAGGAGCGTTAACCTCTACGTACACGGCTTCACAAGGACTACTTTTGATGATTCCCAATATGTATAAAATAGCCGGTGAATTATTGCCAAGCGTTTTTCATGTAGCGGCTCGTGCGGTAGCTACTAATGCTTTAAGTATTTTTGGAGACCACAGTGATGTAATGGCCACACGACAAACCGGTTTTTGTATGCTAGCAGAATCAAGTGTGCAAGAAGTAATGGATCTTTCGGCGGTTGCCCATTTAGCTAGCATTGAAGGGACCTTACCTTTTGTTAATTTTTTTGATGGGTTCCGTACTTCTCATGAATTACAAAAAATCGAAACGATTGATTATGATGATTTGAAGCAAATGGTCAATTGGGATAAGGTGCAAGAATTTCGTAATCGGGCGATGAATCCTAATACGCCATCTGTTTCCGGAACTGCACAAAACCAAGACATTTATTTCCAATCACGAGAAACAGTCAATCAATTTTATGATCAAATGCCGGAAATAGTCCAAAATTATATGCAAAAAATCAATGATTTACGAGGGACAGATTATGATTTAACGACCTATTATGGTGCCAAAGACGCAACGGAAGTAATCATTTCAATGGGGTCTGTAGCACCGACAATTCGTCAAACTGTTGACTATTTGAATGAAAAAGGACGAAAAGTGGGCCATTTGAATATCCATTTGTACCGTCCGTTTCCAACTAAAAATTTATTGGAAAAACTACCGAACACCGTTGAAAAAGTAGCCGTTTTGGATAGAACCAAAGAACCAGGTTCTGATGGGGAACCTTTGCTATTAGACGTGCAAAGTGCTTTATATCGTCATCCAAATCGCCCAATGGTAATTGGTGGTCGTTATGGCATTGCTTCAAAAGACGTGACACCCGATCAAATCAAAGCAGTTTATGATCATTTACTTCTCTCAGCTCAAGAAATGAAATTACGTTTTACCGTTGGAATCGTCGATGATGTGACACACCTTTCCTTGCCAAAAGGAGAGTCGTTAGATTTGACACCAAAATCTACCTATCAAGCGCGCTTTTGGGGCTTTGGTTCAGATGGAACAGTCGGAGCAAACAAACAAGCAATTAAAATTATTGGCGACCATACAGATTTATATGCCCAAGCTTATTTTGCTTATGATTCTAAAAAATCAGGTGGCTTAACAATTTCACACTTGCGCTTTGGAGAAGAACCAATCACATCCACTTATCTGGTTGAGCAGCCTAATTTTGTTGGATGTCATAATGCTTCTTATCTTTATAAATTAGATTTAGTCAAAGGTTTGCGTGACAATGGTACCTTTTTATTGAACACGGTTTGGGATGAAGAAGCCATCAAGAAACATTTACCAACCAATTTGAAACGCTACTTAGCTAAACATCATATTAAGTTTTATATTATTAATGCCATGGATATTGCTAGAAAAGTTGGTTTAGGCCGTCGAATCAATACGGTTATGTCCACTGCTTTTTTTGAAGTAACCGATATTATGGACCGAGAAAAATATTTACCATTATTAAAAGAAGAAATCGATAAAACGTATGGCAAGAAATCAACTGAGGTTGTAAAACGCAATTGGCAAGCTATTGATCAAACCTTTGAAAACTTACATGAAGTAATTGTTCCGAGTCAATGGGCGGATTTAGAAGAAGTGCCTTTAGCTAAAAAAGATGAATCACGTCCTGCCTTTGTACGAAACATTTCAGATCCTATCAACCGTCAAGAAGGCGATAACTTATCTGTTGGCGATTTAATTAACAATGGCATGTTAGGCGGCCAAATGCCTTTAGGTACCGCTGCTTATGAAAAACGAGGAATTGCTCTGGAAGTACCAGAGTGGCTACCAGATGCTTGTACGCAGTGTAACGAGTGTGCCTTTGTTTGTCCACATGCTGCTATTCGGCCATTTTTAGTTGATGAAGATGAACTGAATCAAGCGCCAGAAGGATTTTTTGTTCGTGACTTTAAAGGCAAAGATAATCATATGTATCGGATTCAAGTTTCTTTAGAAGATTGTACTGGTTGCGGGTTATGTGCCCAAGTTTGTCCAGCCAATGCTTTGGTGATGAAAGATTACGATACCCAACAAGAACAAGCCGTTAACTGGGCTTTTGCGATGACTTTACGTCAAAAAGATAACCCTGTAAAAAAAGAGTCTGTCAAAGGATCTCAATTTGAAAAACCGTTATTAGAATTTTCAGGTGCTTGTGCTGGTTGTGGTGAAACCTCTTATATTAAATTATTGACTCAATTATATGGTGATCGTATGATGATTGCTAATACAACAGGGTGTTCATCAATTTGGGGAGCCTCGGCACCGTCTTCACCTTATACAACAAATGAACAAGGACAAGGTCCAGCTTGGAGCAATTCTTTGTTTGAAGATAATGCTGAGTATGGCTATGGCATGTATATTGCCAACCAAGTGAAACGCAATCGTTTAGCAGATAAGATTGGCGCAGTTTTATCAGAGGACACTGGATCTCCAGAAACTCAAAAGCTGTTACAAGACTGGTTGGATCATAAAGAAGAAGGCGAGGGCACCCAACAACGTGCGGGAAAATTGAAAGCTGCTTTAAGCCAAGAAACGTCCTCTCAATTACAGGCGCTTTTGGATGATCAAAACTTGTTTGCAAAGCCAAGTCAATGGTTAATCGGAGGCGATGGCTGGGCTTATGATATTGGTTTTGGTGGTGTCGATCACGTACTAGCCAGTGGGGAAGATGTCAATATTTTTGTTATGGATAATGAATTGTATGCCAATACCGGCGGACAAATGTCTAAAGCTACGCCTGCTTCAGCCACTGCAAAATTTGCGGCGGGTGGTAAGAAAACAGCGAAAAAAGATTTAGGAATGATGGCAATCACCTATGGCAATGTCTATGTTGCCCAAGTTGCTATTGAAGCCAATCCAACCCAAGCAATCAAAGCTATTACGGAAGCTGAAAAATATCCCGGACCATCCTTAGTCATTGGTTATTCACCATGTATTAATCACGGATTACATGGTGGAATGAGAAATTCAGTGCAGGAAACAAAAGAAGCCGTGGAATCAGGCTATTGGCAATTGTATCGTTTTGATCCGCAACGTGCTGAAAAAGGCCGAGATCCTTTCCGTTTGGATTATAAGAAAGCCGATTTTGACCAAATCCCTGATTTGTTGAATAAACAAACTCGGTATTCTGCCTTGAATAAAATTAAAAAAGACACGAGTGTCGTCGAAGAAATGTATGACCAAACGCGTGAAGATATGGAAAAACGAACGCAAACCTATCAACGACTCTCAAGTATGAATAAAAAGTAGACAAAAGCACTTAAACAGCGCAACTTAGTATAGCTGTTTAGGTGCTTTTTTTTGTGAAATATCAACCATTTGCAACGGTGAATCTTTCTTTTTTATGAGTAGGTTCTTGGATTTCTTTCACAATAACTTTAGCCATAGTTCCTGATGTTGTTTCTGATTGTCCGTTTTTATCCGCTAAGAGTTCTTCTTTTCCGTAAAGAATAGTATCTGCAGCAGGACCTGATACAAAAGAAGCTCCAGGTGAAATACCGACCCAGTTGACATTTTTTACTTCTTGTAAGAAATGTAGTTCAGATAATTGATTTTCAGGTGTGACAATCCAGTTTTCTGAACCGGGAGTTTTTTTGATATCTTCCACAACTAGATGCTGATCTTCTCCGGTGTAAAGACTACCCGCACCTAAAATGAAAATTAAGCGTGGTTGGTCTGTCTCTCTGAAAAGACGAATCAGATGGGCAGCTAAATCAACGTGTTGATAAGCTTGTGATGGTGCCGTTGAAAAAGCGTTAACGAGTACATCGAAGTCTGCTAAATCACTTTTAGTAAGTTCAAAAGCGTCTTTTTCTAAAAATTCAATGTTATCACCTAAGAGTTCTTTTGCTTTTGAGCTATTTCGAACAATTGCGGTTACTTCAAAGCCCACCTTTTGTGTTTCTCTAAAAATCGCAGAACCAGCCATGCCAGTGGCTCCAATAACGCCTACTTTTGTCATAAATGATCTCCTCCAATTTTTTACTAACGATACTTACATTTTATAAGTAATTATCAAAGAGGACAAATATTTCGTCTTGATGGATGGGAATGAGAAAATTTTCCAGTCTTTGTTACGGATATGATTCAGTTTACAAGTTGACAATTTGTTCAGGAATTTTGAAAATATAACTTGTTCCACTAATGATTTGGCGGCCAAAATATAAAAGCTCTCCTTTTTCATCTAAAGCATTTTGATTCACATAAATGACAGGTGTCATAGAAGATATATTTAATTGATCACAAATATCAAGAGAAGGATTGTCCACACTCATACTGCCATCAATAAAATGAATTTGAGAGATAGGATAAGTACCTTTTAAATTATCAAACAAAGAGGTTTGCTGATTAAAAGAAAGAACCTTTTCCATTTTAGGAAGGGGAAAATAATTAGACTCGATAATCATTGGTAAATTATCAAGAAAACGCAATTTTGTCACACAATAATAGGAATCATAAGAAAAATCAGCTGCTCTATTAAAGAGCAAAAGTACTTGCTCCTTTGGTAAAATTTTCGTCGAAATTATTTTTGAATGTGATTCTTGGTTTGCTTTCTGAGCACTTTTGGAGAAGCTGTTGGCATAATCCAGCTCACGTTCCAATTTGGGATGAGTGACGAAGGTTCCTTTACCTGGATGTTTGATTAGATATCCTTCTTCAACAAGTTCTTTTACTGCACTTCGAACAGTTATTCGACTGACACCATAACGTTCTTTGTCTCACCTAAATCGACAGGTTATGAGCGTATCAATCCATTGTATAAGGCGATGCAAGTGCAAAATAAACACTGCTATTCCATTGGAACACAAGAAGAGGCAATTGAAGACAAGCGCATTTTAAAAGGGGACTGCTTTAAAAATTATGAAGATTTTACCGTCATCGAATATATTATTCCTCTACAAGTGATGGCTTATAAAATGTATAAGGCAAAAGATCAAGAGCTTTATATTCGTGAATATCCCAAAACTTCCGATGTTCTTGAAACAAAAACGGCTCGATTTCGAAAATAATTAATAACCAAAAATTTCTCGAAGAATGAATGCTTCGAGAAATTTTTGGCTTTCATTATTTTTCTTTTAAAACAATACCTGTATAGAGCCAGACAGTCACGAGATAATAAATAAAATAAAGAACAAAAAAGAGGGTAAAAGGCAACCAAATGCCAGCATACGGTTCTGTTAATAGCCCCTTAAACATTTGTAAGCCAAACAAAACGTGAATCATACCTAATAAACCAGGCGCTAAAAATAACACAGCAATCTCTTTTTTTATGGAAGCTTGAAGAAGCTTTTTTCGGGCTCCAATTTTAGTTAACATATCATAGCGAATAACATCAGCGGGTGCTCCAGAAAGGATTTTGAACATGAGACAACTAGCTAACATCGCTAAAAAGGCCAGCCCTAAGAAAAACCCCATAAATTCTAGTCCTGAAAACATTTGATTAAAGGTCGTATAGACATCAAATTTTTGCGAAAATGCTGACGTTGAAGAAGTAGTATTTTGCTTATTCTCATTGACCAAGGACTTTATTTTATTTTTGCTTGTTAAAAAATCTTTTACTTGAATGACTTGCAATAAGCTCTCATTTTCGTTCAAAGCCATAAACTGAGAGGAATTGATGATTTTAATTTCTTTTGTTGCTTGTTCTGGAGAAAGTAAGGACCACAGGTGATCTGCTTTATTGACATCTTCAGCCAATTGATCTCCAGTATATGTTACTTTTTTCTTTAGTTCTTCGTTCACAAGGAGTGGCTCTTGATTAAATTCTTCTTTGTTAAAATAAATTTTATCTGCAGATTCTTTAACATGATAGGTTACATTAAGCGTCGGCGATAAAGCATCAACTTCTTTTTGATTGATGGCTTGTGCATTGTTTAAAATAAGATCGTAAGTAGTGGTTTGTTCAGTCAACTTGTCAATTTCATTGCGAAAACCAATTCCAACGGTTAAAGCCCCTAGAGCAAGAGCAAAAATAATAGAAACCATTGAAAGCAGACGTGTATACTCTTGAATTCGAAAACTTAATTGAGACAAAGTAAAATTATTCAAGTTTTTAAAACAAATTTTATTAGACTGTCTGATTATATTTAATAAAAGAATCAAAATTGAATGAAAAATCAAATAACTACCAAGTACGATGGTTATTAACGCAATGACGATTCCTAAGATAGAAAACTTCTGTAAATGGGCCATCATGTAATAGCCGATAGCTAAACTAATCAAACCTAGCGTTGTTTCTAATAACATAAAAATAGGCTTTTGTTGTGTCTGATTAGGCGTTTTGTTGGCATTTAATAATTCTAAAATAGGTTTTTTAACGATTGTACTCGCATTTAATGTGGCGGATAGTAAAAATAAGAGAGCAAAGAAAAGAAAAGTGATCAAAAAAGCTTTTCCACTCCAAGGATTAAAACCAATCACTTCTATGTCTAGTTGATTAATCAATAGTTTACTGACAATATGCGTCAGAAATACACCAACTAGAGAACCCAAAAGTGTTGCGATGACTCCGACACTAACGGTTTCGATAAAAATCAATTGAGCAATTTTATTTTGTTTGGCTCCCAACATCATAAATAAGGCATAATCACGTTGGCGCATAGACATTAAAAATGAATTGGCATAAAATAAATAAACAATCGTGATGATTCCCAGTAAAACTGCACCCAATTGAAAGATGATAAAGACCATCGAGATGGGTGCATTACTTTCTAAAAAGGCCTTGTTGCTAGAAATGGATTGGAACATATAAAAGATTCCTGAAGCAATCATCAGTCCAGAAAAAAGAACCAGATAGTCCGCTAAATGTTTTTTGGCTCCAGATAAGGATAATTTGACTAACATAATCTAGGCCTCCTCAATATTTCCTAAAATGGTTAAAATTTGTTTATAGAATTGGTCGCGACTTTGATTGCCTCTCTCAATTTCTTGATGGATGATACCATCTCTTATAAAGAGAATTTTTTTGCAATAACTAGCTGAAAGCGGGTCGTGAGTCACTAATAAAATCGAAATTTGTTCAATTTCGTTTAGCTCTTTCATCGTATCTAATAAATCACGAGCACTATTGGAATCAAGAGAGCCGGTTGGTTCATCGCCAAGTAAAATAGCTGGTTGTGTTACCAATGCTCGTGCCGCGGCTACACGTTGTTTTTGTCCCCCTGATAATTGGGCAGGATATTTATCCAAAAGATCAGCAATCGATAAACGATTGGCAACATCTGTTACCCATTTTTTAATATCCTTTGGTTTTTGTCCCTGTAATGATAAAGGCACAGCAATATTTTCTTGTGCGGTCAAATTTTCTAACAAATTGAATTCTTGAAAAATAAAACCAATTTCATGACTACGAAAATCAGCTAATTGGTTTCCTTTTAGAGTCGTGATATCTTTTTGATTGATGGAAACAGTGCCACTAGTTGGGCAATCAAGAGTGGATAAAATATTTAATAAGGTTGATTTACCTGAGCCAGAAGGTCCCATAATGCCAATGAATTCACCTTTTTCCATAGCAAAAGAAATATCTTTTAATGCCGTTGTCTTTTTGGCATTTTTCTTTCCATAAATTTTTTTCACTTGATTAACTTCAACGATTGAAGACATTTTAATTTCCTCCTAATTTTTTTTGAACACTTTTAGGTAATTCTTTTTTAGAGACTTCTTCAAAAGAAGTGACACCTTTGCGTTTATTCCAAGTTAATTTTAGATAGGCTTCTTTTCTTAATGGCCGAGCTTTAAAAGAAGAGAAAGACAAGTCCTTTTCATTACCATTGGCATCAAATGCTGGCAATTCATAATCGTAATAGACCATATCTTCTCTATCATCATAGGTTTCAATTTGACGAGTGCCTTCGTTTATGATTTGTGTATAGTAGCTGTCCCCACCTAAGTAAATTGTTTCGCTGATTTTTAGTCCAGCGAAAAGGAGAACCCCCACTGTTAGAACACTGATAACTATTTTTTTCATATCATTCACCTTTCACTTTCTGTTACACATAGTAAAAGAGAAAACTTTCATAAATCAGTCGAAGTTCTTACAAAAGACTTACATTTTTTCTGAAAAAATTACGCAAATGAAAGAATTGAATTGTATAAGAAGGGAAGAGAAACAAAAAAATATTTCTATTTTAATAATCTTTTGTTTATGATCAAAAACACCGGAACTGAATTCTATTGGGCTCCTGAAGTTGTTACGGTAATTACGTATTGGAGGAAAGATCTCTGATGGGTAGGTGAAAAAAGATGGTCTTAGCAAGATCTATTCTTATCAATAATAAAAAAATCACAATTTTATTAACAAGTAAAATTAGTGACAAAATGACACAAATAGAACCAGTTTCCAATATTTTAAGTATCATTGGAAACTGGTTTTTAAAGGTTTAGAGATTTGAAAGAAAATCATTTCGTTTTCCAGGAATATCTTGGTATTCTATCTCCGCTAGTAATCGATTGGTGATATCAGTCGATGAAATATTTAAAAAATCAGTTAGAGATGTTGTTAGCTGATTTTGACTGGATCCGTAATCTCTTTTTATTATTCCATAGGCAATAAAGCCTGTTTTCATACGTGAAAGAAGCGTGTTTAACTTCATATCGAGGCTTAATTCTAGTTGATTGTTAAAAACTAGCTTTGTTCTGGTTGTAGTTACTGAGTGTATGTCAGAAATTTGGGCAGGATTAATCCAGAGAGCTTGGCTTTTATTCCAACCCCCAAAATTTATCAAAGAGTACTCGCGACAGGCTAGAGGAAGGTTTCGTGACTTTTGAATCAAAGTGCTCATGGCTTTATAGTAGGCGTTTCTTTTGCAAGCAAGATGATAATTAATGAATATATCTATAATCGAATAGGAACTTTTCTTAACTAGGATGGCACAATCCTTATACAAAATAAATGTTTGTTTAGGCACATTTTTAGAAGGTAGAATCGCGTATATTTCTTTATCCATCTCTGGATTTGGATATAGACAGGTGGTCCTAAATTTTTCTTCAATGAATTTATCAGGAAGTCCATTTGTTTTGATTGACCTTAATAGGCAAATAAATAAACTGCGGTCTTTATTTATTATATTTTTTGTATTGCTAGGTATATAAGTCGACTCATTCATTAATAAAGCGCTCCTTTAAAGAGTTTCTTTTATTATAGAATACTATTTGTTGCTTTTGGGAATTTTTTTATAATGAATATCCAAAAAGCTAAATTTTATTAAGAAAATGGCATGAAAAAAACAAAGTCATTTTTTTACTTCTTTGTTACTCTCACGGTTGACGTTTTTTATGGTTCAGGTACTATAGAAGTAAGAAATCTATCAGACAAGGGGTATAAATTCATGAAACAAGCAGTTATTTTTGATGTAGATGGAGTCATTGTCTTTTCAGAACGCGCCTACCAAAAGCGAAGAAGACGATTTTTTGAGCAAGAAGGGATCGTGATTGATCAAAAAACCAATGATTTATTTGTCGGATCGAATGCCAAAGATATGCTAAATTATCTGGTGCCTGATGATGACAATAAACGGAGCCGATTAACGCAGGCATATATGGATTTTCAAAAGACCGATACAAGCATCGACTACAAGAAAATTTTTAATCCAGACATTCCAGAAACCTTAGAAAAACTAGCTAAAAAAGGGATTCGCCTAGCAATTGCATCTTCTGGGCCACTCACACACATTGAAATGATTCTGGAGACAAATCAAATCAGGGATTATTTTGAGCAGATCATTAGTGGTGAAATGTTTGAACACAGTAAGCCTAATCCTGAAATCTATCATCATAGTGTGACTAAATTGGGAATAAGTCCCAAAGAGTGTCTAGTGATTGAAGATTCAAAAATAGGAATCGAAGCAGCGGTAAGAGCCGATTTAGAAGTGGCAGCTCTGAAAAGTCATCAATTCAAAATCGATCAGTCAGAAGCAACGTATCAAATTGATTCAACCAAAGATATTTTAAAACTCGTCAAATAGTAGACGAAAAAGAAAAGATAACTTTTCTTTTTTGTCTTTTCTTTATTAAAATTTTTTATAAATTGTTATAAATAACAGGTAATTTCGTGATATGATAGGTTTTAAAAGAACAACGATGGAAGGTGTATCAATGACTTTTTATGAGAGTGAAGATTTTTTTGACGAGTTCGATGAACAATGGTTGGATATTACAGAGCGAAAAACTGAAAAAATCCTCGATTTGGAAGATCTTGATTTTGATACAAGTGAATTTGAGCAAAACGTTTGGGTCAAAAAATTAGGCATCAATCGACCGGTCATGAATAATCCTCAAGTTCGTTGGGAAATTTTAAACTTTTATATCAAATTGTGTGAAAGTGCCAATCAACTGCTTTTAGAAAAAAGGCAAAGCTTAGCAGGAAAAGTCAGCCGTTCAACAGATGCCTTCTTGAGTTCCGATCGAATTTATTATGCTTTTTACCAAGTAGCAAGCATGTATGTATCCCGACATTACGCACAAGAAAAATCACCTAGTGTGAGTGGTCATTGGTATCTTGCCTTGCAAAGAGTTTTAGGGGTACGTTTAGTTAATGAAATGTATCAATTAATGCTTCCAGAAGAATCAAAAATCAGTGCACCAAACAGTAAAACACGAACAGCTTTCTTTCTTACGGAATATGGGACAAAATCGGTTTATTGGGATCCTGAAGGTATCTTGCGAGAAAAAAAAGCGTTTAATGAACAAGAACTTTTAATCTTAAATCGCACACCTGAACGAACCGTTGGGCTTTGGGAGGTAGAAGAGGTCAAAGCCGAAATTATTTCGTTGTATCTCCAATTGTGGCAAGAAATCGAGTCTATCTTGCCAGAAAAAAGCGTTTGGTCAAAGAGAAATCGAGAAAAAGTTCTCCAGTTTTTAGATGGGACGGATACCTATTTATCCTGGCAAGAAGGAAATGTCTTTGCTCTGGATCTTTTGAAGCTAGCTGAAAATACAGTGCGAAAAGTTTTACCAAAAAGTACAGAAACTGCGCAGATACGAATTGAAATTGCCCAGAAGAATGTAGAGAATTTTTTTCCGATTGATTTAATTTATACCTTTCGAGGATGTTTAGCTAATTATGAAAAACGCTTGTCAGAAGAACAGATGGATACCATGCTAGAAGGTTTGTTTTATTATGGCATGTCTAGTAAAAAGCTTCTACCGTTTGCTTTAGAGAAAAAGAAGACGCCTAAAGATTGGGTAAAGTTGATTCAACAATATCAAGACGATGGTGAGTATACGAATGCTATCACAAGTGCTATTAAGGAAACGAAGCAGGATGATCTAGCTCTTTTATTAACCTATGAATTGTTACGTTTGGATAAAGGAAGATCCATCCGAAAGCAAAAAATCAATGCCATTTTACCCAAAAATAATATTTCTAAATTAACAAAATTAGCAGAAAAAAAGGAAAAAATGTCTGAAAAGCTAGCAGAGACAATTCTTTTACTAAAAGAAGAAAATCATCATCAGACGATCCAATTAGATACGTCTAAAATTGCACAATCTCGCCAAGACTTGGATCAAACTGTAACCTTGATTGATGATTACATCGAGGTGGAAAATGAACCTGAAGAAATAGCAGAAGAAAAAAAAGAAGAACATTCTTCTAGTGGTGTTCAACTAATTGTAAAACTCCTTGAAAAAGGTAGCCTTTCTTTAACAGAAGTGAAGCAAGTTGCTAGTGAACAAGGAAAGTTAGTCAATGTTTATCTAAGTGATATCAATAAAGAATTTTATGAATTCGTCAATGATCAGTTGATTTTGGTTGAAGAAAATCAAGTAAAAATCGATCCATTTTATATAGAGATAGCAAAGGAGATTATAAGTAGTGAAAATTCGGGTAAATCCTAAAGAAGCAGATGCAATTATTCGTGCGTTAGAGGCTGGGGTTGTACCTCAACGGGGCGTCCGTCATTTGTTGGTTGGACGAAAAGCAGAAGTTGAAGAAGTGATTAGTAGTTTAAAAAAAATAACAGAAGGACAAAGTGATATTCGGTTTTGGGTTGGTGATTTCGGTAGTGGAAAAAGCTTTATGTTACGAACCATTGAATCTTTAGCTTTGCAACAAAATTTTGTAGTTTCTACCGTTGATTTAACACCGGAACGACGTTTTTATGCTACTGATGGAAAGGCTCGCGCGCTATACACGGAAATCATCGACCATATGAGCACCCAGTCTTCACAAAATGGCAATACGTTGGCGGTAGTTATTGATGAAGGAATTAACCAAGTGGCTCAAGAGCTAGCCGAAAAATATAGCTGTTCCATCAGTGAAGTTTTTACGGTTGAAAACCGGAAGTGGATGGAAAATCGATTGATCGATTTGACGACAAGTTTTTCTTCCACTGGGTTATCTTATGAATTGGGACAAGCGATGATGGCTTATTTTGATGGGATTGTTTCAGAAAATCGTCCCATGCAGTTGCAAGCTTTGCGGTGGATTCGCGGCGATATCAACACTAAAACGGAAGCCAAAAAAGAATTGGGAATCGCTAAAATTATTACCGATGATAATTGGTTTTTGATGATCAAAAATTTGTCGGAATTATTTGCTGGTTTAGGCTATGCAGGATTTGTCATCGACTTTGATGAAGTAGTCAATCTTTATAAATTGCCTCGCCGTCAAACCCGAGATGCTAATTATGAGAAAATCTTGAATTTATACAATGAATGTAAAAATGGCGTCTGTAAACATTTATTTTTAAATTTTGGTGTGACCCGAAAAACGATTTTTGATGAACAACGTGGCATGGCCAGTTATGGTGCATTACAGACACGTTTGGGAAATGAAAAAACGTTGGATCAACCATTAATTAATACTAGTCGGACCGTGCTTGGTTTAAAGCCGTTATCAAATGAAGAAATTTATACTTTGTTAGAGCATTTGACGACGATTTATAATACCAATTATAAAAGTGAAATTTCCTTGACTTTGGGTCAGATTCAAAGCTATATGGAAGGACAATTGAACCGCCCGGGAGCTCATGAATTTTTGACACCACGTGATGTGATTAAAGATTATTTGGAGTTACTTAATTTGATTCGTCAAAATCCAACGGTAAATGTTGAACAGTTTCTTGTGACAAATAATGGTCGAAATACGAATCCGGTGAAAAAAAGCAGTGCGAACAAAGACGACGAAATTGAGGTCTGGTAATGAATGCTTTAGATTTACTACAACGACCGATACGTAAATATATTTACGATCAAGGGTGGCAAGAATTATCTAAGATTCAAAGTGCCGCCATTCAGTACATTTTGACGACAAAAGATAACTATATCTTGGCAGCTCCGACCGCTTCTGGTAAAACGGAGGCGGCTTTTTTTCCATCCATCGATGCTGTAAAGAATTTTCACGAAGGAGTTAAAATTGTCTATATTTCGCCATTAGTGGCCTTGATTAATGATCAGTTTAAACGGGTAACTGATCTCTGTCAGCAAATGGATATTCCAGTCACTCGTTGGCACGCGGAGGCTTCAGTCACTCAAAAAAAACGGTTGTTAAAAGCACCTGCTGGTATTCTTTTGATTACTCCTGAATCTTTAGAAGCGATGTTAATGAATCATTCTGAATATGCGAAAGTTCTATTTTCTGACCTAGAATGGGTATTGATTGACGAAATTCATGCCTTTTTAAGTAGTAATCGCGGCATCCAATTGAAATCTTTACTTGAACGTCTTCAAACTTATGAGAAGACACAGCCACGCTATATTGGGATGTCTGCAACTTTGAGTCGGTCAGCGATAGATGAAGCCAAAACTTTTTTTCCGCAAGGAAGTCCAACAAAAGTGTTAGTTGATCGTGGTAGCAATGAACTACGTGTCACTACAAACTATTTTCCGGGAAATAATCAACGCCAGTCAGAGGCAGCTCTTCAGACAATTTTTGCTTATTCGCAAGCAGAATCGATGCTTGTATTTCCAAATTCTCGAGCAGATGTTGAGTATCTGGTTGTTTCTTTAGTTAAACTAGGCCAACAAAGAGATTCTTCTGTGCATTATTTTGCCCATCATGCCTCGTTAACAAAAGAGTTTCGTATGATGGTCGAATCTTTTGCAAAAAACTCCCAATTTGAATTATTTACGATCTGTTGTACGTCAACGTTAGAACTCGGAATTGATATTGGCTCTGTTGATAGCGTCGTGCAGTATAACGCCCCTTTTTCCGTCACTAGTTTGAGCCAGCGTTTAGGGCGGAGTGGACGAAGGACAGGAATCAGTCAATTACATTTTATCGCAACCGATGCGTGGGATTATGTACAAGGAGTCGCTGTCATTCATTTATTAGAAGAAGATCAGTTGGAAAAAATAAAGGAAGTTAAAAAGCCCTATGATGTTTGTGCCCATCAGTTATTGTCTTTATTGATGGAACATTCAGGCATGGTCATTTCTGAAGTGAAAAATTTAAATCATCAGCTCTCGATTTTTTCATCTCTTTCTGATGACGAATATAAGCAACTTGTACAGCATTTGGTCGATCAGCAATACATTGAAAAGTTGGAAAATGAGCTGATTATTGGCTTGAGAACAGAAAAAGAGTGGCTACATGGCCCAGATTTTTATACTCAATTTTCAACTGAACCTGAATTTTCCGTTTGGACAGAAACCAAACAAATAGGACGTGTTCCTTTTACACCAGCCATTCAAGAAGGAGCCAACTTGTTTTTAGCTGGTCAAGTTTGGAAAATCCAACTGATAAAATTGGAAGGAAATAAGCTGATTGTAGAACCTGCCATAGATGGTCAGCCACCAGTGTTTACCTCTAGTGCTGGAGAAATCAGCCATGAAGTCCGTCAAGGGATGAAGACGTGGTTGTTCGCAGAAAAGCCAAGAACAGGTCCAGAAAAGCAAGTAACAACGGAATTACTTAGTGTTCAACTAGATGAAAATCCGTATTTTGTTACCCATTATGGAAAAGTTGGCCTTCGAACCTTTTCAGGAACAAAAATCAATCGTACCTTACAACTTTTATTTGACCTTGTAACAGACGAAGGTACTTTTTACTTAATTGACAAACAAAGCCTATTGTTTAGCCCAAATACTGCAATTGAAATCCGCCAAGTGGTTAGGGCAGTCGTGAAAAACAATTGGAACGAAGCAGACTTGATTGGTTATCTGGAAAGAAATTCGCAAAAACGGCAAGCCTTTTTGAATGATATGAAGTACCAAGCGTTGGTTCCTGAAGAATTGCAAGTGAAGTATATTGTTGAGAATAAGTTGGATTTAGATGGGGCAGTAGAAACGTTAGAAACAATTGGTGATAATTAAACACAGAATCGTAAAGTTGTTTTTTGGATAACTAAGAATATAATACTAAGAAGTGTATAAATTTTGTATTAAATGTTGGTTTTAACTTTGATAAATTGACAACTATCACACAAAAATACCCAAAAAGCGGATAAAAAGTCTAACATATTATAGTTAGACTTTTTATCCGCTTTGAATGAGGATGATTAGAGAGTCATTTTTTCAAAACTACAACGCAATTAATATTTAAAATTTTATACTTGAGGCAGTCGCCAAAACCCTATTTTGAGCTTTTCTCCATTTTTAAATCATTGACTAAAACTTGAAACACCTAAAAGCCTACTAATCCCTTGGTATACATGGGTAAATAGACGAAAAATAGTTTACGCGACTTCCAAAAGATGCTTTTGAGTCCAAATTGGTAACGACTGTATAAATTTTTCTGTAATGTTATTTAATTCTTCTTCAGAGATGACTGGTTCTTTTTT
>DXDB01000099.1 GCA_019115705.1 Candidatus Tetragenococcus pullicola
CTTGCATCTATTGATTTCGGTAGTAATAAAATCCGCTTCTAAATACTCCCTACAGGTTTTCTTATACGTTTCTCTTACTTTATTGATGAACCAGTTTTCTTCGGATATTCCTCCACCGATGCATATCACTTCAGGATTATAAAAAACGGTGATTACTATTAATTGAGCCACTATGTTTCCTATCCATTCATCTACTGAAGACACAGCTGATTCATTTCCGTTTAGGTACTTCTTGCAAACCTCATTTCCATACTGAACCTGCTCCTCCCGATTAACTTTTTTATTGTATAAATTAACCAATCCGGTTATCGAAGCATAATCACCCATCTTATCAAGGCCGCCTATCTCAGCGTTTACAAAAGGCATATTATGGAATTCCCCCGCAAACGAATCTTTTCCATACACAACTCCGTTTTCGTCGCATATGCATCCACCTGTTCCTGTACCTATAATCAAAAACGCTGAAGATTTGTATCCCTTTGCATTTCCAATTTTAAACTCACATAAACCTGCCGCTTTTGCATCATTGATTGCGGACACTTTTTTATTTGTCCTTTTGTTGATTTCATTATTGATATTTGTGCCGTACATTATAGCTACGTTAGGAGCAGCATAGGATTTAACATTCGAATCTTCATCAATAAGGCCGGGTGCGCTTACACCGATTTTGTCAATTTCATCTACATTTCTTATATTTGAACATATATAATCGTAAAATTCGTCGGCTGTATTGTACTTAACCGTTTCGACTTTCCACTTCTCTTTGATGCGATGTTGCTTGTCTATTAATGCATACTTAATGAACGTTCCTCCTATGTCTATTCCTAAACTTATTTTCCCCATAATACTTCTCCTTAAAATGAAGGTCTTGCAGTTTGCCTTCTTATATTGCAGCTTGATTCAAACTCATAAACGCGCGTTTATAGATATAGCATATACTGAAATCGATTACATTTAAATACTTTTTTATTTTTTATGTGTAGTTTTTGTTTGAAAAGTACCTTTTAATTCCACCAATACTAAGAAAACCTCGAGCTAACGCTCGAGGCCTTTTTATTTTAGTGGAGACGGGAGTTCGACTTTGGTGGCTTTTTAGAAGACAATCCAGTTACTTACGTCTTGGGTCGCTTTTTCTATGCCGGAATCTGCTATCTTAAAAGTTTAAATCATCTTAATCCCCCTATAATATTTCTAACCAATGGACCACAAGCAATAAATAAAATAAGTAACGATAAGAAAACAATTACTTTTAGTAAAGGCATAATTCTTTACAAAAAATGAAATTTATATTAGCATAGAATTATAACATCGACATTTTGTTAGGAGTGAGGATATGACAGATCCAGTGTTAAAGGATCCACGAGCGTTATATTATGAATCAGAATTTCCGAAACAGGATCAAGAAATCCCGGCCCTACAGAAGAAGATGAAACCTGTGCCGGACTGTGGGGAAGAGAGCTATGTTGGTCATGAGCGCTTACTTAATCGTCGGGTTTTGATTACCGGGGGCAATTCGGGGATTGGCCGAGCGGCGGCGATTGCGTATGCGCGAGAAGGCACCGATATTGCTTTGCAGTTTTATCCGGGAGAAGAGCCGGATGCCAAGCAAGTGGCCAAAGTATGTGGAAAAAGCGGGGCGCAAAGCCGTCTTACTACCATTTGACTTGCGCGACGCTGCGGCACCTGAAAAAATGGTGGCTCAAGCAGTGAAAGAACTAGGCGGATTAGACACGCTGGTGTTAAACGCGGCGCAACAGATTACTTAGCCTTCTTTAGCAGAGTTGACCATGGAGCAAGTCCGGGATACTTTTGATGTGAATATTATTTCCATGTTTGCCACGGTGAAAGCCGCCTTACCACACTTGCCGACAGGGTCCAGCATTATCACAACCACCTCGGTGCAAGCGTTCAGTCCAAATGGTCATCTCTTGGACTACGCGGTAACGAAGGCCGCGATTGCCAGCTTCACGGTGGGATTAGCCAAACAGTTGAGCAAAAAAGGCATTCGGGTCAACGGTGTCGCACCGGGACTGATTTGGACAGCCTTGCAACTAGACAAAGGCCAACTGGAAGAAAAATTACCGGTCTTCGGGCAAGACTCTTTAATGGAGCGGGCAGGACAGCCAGTAGAATTAGCGTCAGTTTATGTTTTCTTAGCCTCCAACGAAGCCAGCTACGTAACCGCTCAAATTTACGGGGTAACCGGTGGCGAAGCAATCAACTTATAGAAAGGAGTTGAAAGCACATGAAAAAGCAAGGAAAAGTCATGATGATTGTCTCGTTGGTGGCGACTTTGCTGCCGGTGTTGCTGAAGGTCAAAGAAATACACGATGACTATCGCAAACAATAAAAAACGAACAAGTTGTCGTGAAGCTAGGAAAGAAGCAATCTAATTAATAGAGGAGGAATTTATTATGGGTCTTATTTGGTCATTAATTGTCGGGGCGATTATCGGAGCGGTGGCAGGTGCCATCACTGGAAAAGGGATGGGCTGGATTGCGAATATCGTGTCCGGTTTAGTCGGTTCCGCTATCGGACAATCACTCTTTGGTTCTTGGGGACCGTCATTAGCCGGGATGGCATTGGTACCATCGATTATCGGAGCGGTGATTCTCGTTGCCGTGGTGTCATTCTTCTTTAGTCGTAGAACGAGTAATTAAACTGTATTGTGAGTTCTTCCCCAATGACATAAAAAGTCATAGCCTCGGCTAATAGTCGAGGTTTTTTTGATTGGTAAAAGAATTTTTTTACCAATACTTAACTGATCAGTATCAGTTGACTGCTTCAATCTAACCAAAAATTATACCACTTAATATCATAGTTTGAACCGCTCAATCAAGACTAGAAAATATGTAAGTCTCTTTTCAGGAATCGAAATTGAAGCTAGGTTCCTATTTTCTCCTAGGGCACGAATGACCTCTTGTTACAATCAGAGTGGATAAAAAGCCGTTAAAAACGAAACTTGTTTTGTTCCTTCGCCATCTTGACCCTAAGTCTACTTTGAATATGGCTAGCGGCTTGAATTGCAACGACAATGAAGCCGAAGAGGAATGTCGGTTATCCTACATATCTTTCATTTGGACTGAAATTTACTTGCTTTTGATTGATTCTGAAGGTTTCACACATGACGACAGCAACCACTACCTCGTAACATAAGAAAATCGACTGGAGATACAGAGCAAAATGGCTTTATTGTAGGTGATAAAGTACGTCATAGACTCTTTGATCTGAAGAAGTTGTGTAAATCGATGAAATTTATTTAGAGATTCTTTTCGAAAGTAAAGAGTAGCAACAAATATTGCTCCTAGAAAACTTGAAAAGATTACTAAAGTCTAATGTGAGCGTTACTAATATTGTTCAAAAAATCTAACTCTTTTTTTCAAGTTCAATCCGTTTTTTTAATCAGTAGGGGCTGTGAAAAAAGTCCCTTACAAAAGCCCATGAAATGATGAAATTCCGTTCATTTCACGGGCTTTTTTTGGATAAAATAAAAGAGGTATAGGTAGCCACCCATACTTCCACTTTAATCCTGAAAGGACTAAACAAATGTATACTAATTATAACATGAATCAACTTACATTGGACATCAGTACCTCATTCGAGCCAAAAGAAAATCACGTAGCCCTTTTTATCAATGAGTTAGTGGCATCTCTTCAAATCAAACAACCTTACCTTTTTGGAAGACCAAGAGAATATGATTTGGGTGCAATGATGAAGTTGGTTCTTTTTGCCTATACGAGAAAAACGTTTACTAGCCGTAAGATTGATCGATTGACAGAAGAAAATCTTTATACCCGGTGGTAACACGGGGGTACCAAACTCATTGGAAATCCCTCTGATGATTGCTAAAAAAGGCTTCACGAGCATTCTTCAAAGACTCGATTTTTGTCAAAATTAGCTAAATAGAAAAGCAAAAGACGTGTGAACGGACCGGCTGCCAGCGGCAGAGCCGAGTTCGTTTACACGTCTTTTTTGTGTTTTCCCAAAAAAACTTTTCCTAAAGAAAGCGATTGAGAAGCAAATAGTTTAAGAATCTCTTACAAGTTAATTCACTTGCCTGTTATTTCGAAAAATCACCCTACTCAGATTGTAGTAGTAATGAAAGGGAAATCATCCATAAAGAAAACTATGAGAAATTCCACATTTTTTGGAAAATAGGGGGTTCCAAATTGTTCTTGTTAGTGAAGGGAGGAAATTTCATGCAACTGATTCGTGCGCCCACTCTACTTTGTTTCAACCAATTAAAACAAAGACTAAATTCAAAATCAAAGGAGAAATACACATGTCAAAAAAATTAATGATCCAAAAAGGAACCAGTATCTCACTAAACGATTCAGAAACTGTCAATCTAGCCAGTCTACGTTTCGATCTCAAACAATTCAAACTCCCGCAACGTTTTGTTTTCGCCAAAAGTGATATTCAAATGCGGATGGAACGTGAACAGACCCATGTTGGCGAACATGTAGAAACCGGGCTAATGACCCTCACCTTCAAAGTCTATGATCGGGCTTTTGTCGAACTGGTTCTGAATAATGGCGGAACAGAACTCGGCTCCCCGATCACCATTGTGGTCGAGCATCAAGAAGAATTACCAATTTTGGATAACTATGAAGACGGCGAGTTGATTCCTATTCGTTTTAATGGTTTAAATGTCTATCCCCGAAAAATTCAGAAAAAATCATTTGTGGGAGAAGGTCAACCAATGATTGACACCTGGCAATTTGCAGCATTTAAAATTAGCGTCACCTCCTGTCAACTAGGAGAAGTGAATGAACCAAACACCCCAGCAAAGTAACGAATGTCTGATCGATTTTCTACGTTTTTCATTACCGGATGCTTCAATGGAAAAAGTTACGGACTTATTGGGAATTGCCCTTTCTGACTTCACTTCGGAAAAGAAAGGGAGCCCTTTTCCCACTTACGATTCTCACTATTCCTTTGTAGATATTATCATTCACCAAAGTGACCACCACAACAATCTGTTAGTAAACTTATCGGGTCAAGGGTGTCGCCATATGAAGAATATATGTCTAGTGTGGAGGGTTGACATTGGCAGAAATTCTTAGCCGCCATTTTAAAAGCCAAAGGAACCATTACTCGTGCCGAATTGGCAATGGATTTATTTGATGGCTCCTCTCCCCCTGTGTCTACCTTGCAAAAATACGTGAAGAACGGCCAACTCAGCTCTCAAAGCCGCCACTTTCGGGAAGTAAACAGTGGGCAACTACAGAAAGGAATTCTAACTGGCCATACGCTTTATATTGGCGCTCAGCCACAACTACTGCGGATTTATGACAAAAAGCAAGAAATCCGCGATAAAACGGGGGAAATTGCCCAAGTCAACGAGTGGGTTCGCTGGGAACTGGAATTAACCGATCAGAAAGCGCGGCAAGCCGTGGAAAAGCTTGCGAAAGGAATACCACTCAATACGGTAATTCGTGGCATTTTAGCTTCCCACTACAGCTTCAAGACCAAACCCAAAGGCCCCGTCAACTATCATAACAAAGCTCGTTGGCCGAACATGAAATGGTGGGATAAATTTGTGGGGGGTATTCCCAAAATCCCCTTACGTGTAGTTCGTGAAAAGCCCACCTTTTCCAAGAAGAAAGCTTGGTTAGAAAATGCCACTTCGAAATCGCTCGCCATGATTTACGAAGCTTTTCTACAAGCCTATGGCCTAGAACAAGCAGAAGTTTATTTGAGAGAATTACTAGCCATAGGAAAAGAAAAATTTACGGAAACAGATCAGACCTTTATCGAACAAAAAATACTGGAATTGGAAAATGAAGATTCTTACTAGAGAAAGGAGGTTTCCTATACACGAAGTTCAATTTTTACTGAACGATGAGCAGATGAAACAGCTAGGAAATAGTGTGTACACACTTCTTCTAAACAATGTGAATCAAGTACGACAAGATACTGCGATCGACAAACGCTATTTAAGCAAGAAAGAAACTTGCCAATATCTCCATATTGCGAACAACACTTTGGATAAATGGGTTGAACAAGGACTGCCAAAAATCACGATTCAAGGTGTTGTGCGGTTTGATCGGCAAGCTATAGATGAATGGCTCCGTTGCTATACTCGCTAGAAGCGGTTTATAATCAGAACGTAGTCATTCCTACGTTCTGGTTTGCGTATAAGAAAGTAGGAAGTAACATGTCAATTACTAAACTGAAAAACAACCACTGCAAATTGGAGGTGTTTTACCCCAAGGAGGTGCGACAAATTCTCGGTGTCACTACCGAGCGCTACCGCAAGACATTTAGGACGAAAAAAGAAGCGGAACAAGCTGAAAAAGACCTGTCTCAAAAAATTCAACGTGTGCTTAATGAAAAGAGTGCTCGTTCATTTGAATTAAACGGGCATATCAAATTCAAAGAGTTCTATGAAACAGTTTGGTTGGATATGTATATCGCGACGATCTAGGCAAATACCAACTGCTACAACCATTAGCAATACGAAAGATGTCTTCCGTCTTCATATTCTGTCGATGTTTGGTGAATGTTCCATCAAGTTCTTAAACGACAATAAAGACTTTGTGCTTCGTGCTTTGATGAAAAAGTCCCAAACTTATGCCAATATCAAAATCATCAAAAGTTACGTCAATCAGATTTTTGATATTGCGGAGCTATTAGAGTATATCGAATACAATCGGATTGAAAAAGTGATTCGGTACGTGGGTGATCCCAAGAAACAGCAACTAAAGGCGGAGCGTCAGCTAAACGGTGAAGCTCTGACAGCAGAAGAATTGATTGCTTGGTTAGACGCAGCCAATGAGGATTACAGCAAAGGTTTACTAATCATGAAAGACTATGTTCTCTTGATGCTAACGTTGAACCTAGGAGACCGCAAGAGCGAATCCTATGCCCTCCAGTGGAAGCATATTGATTTTGAAAATGGTTATGTCAGTTTGATTCAAAGCAAGGATAAGTTTGGCAATTTAAAATCCACAAAAGGTCGAAAAGCCACGAAATTCAAGATTCCGACATTCCTTATTGAACTATTGAAAGAATGGAAGCAAAAGTAAAAGGAAGAACTGTTACAACTTGGGATTAAACAGACTAAGGAGCAATTTCTTTTCACTTATGCCAATCGAAGCGGCGAAGTAAATATTC
This sequence comes from Candidatus Tetragenococcus pullicola, assembly GCA_019115705.1. Lineage (GTDB taxonomy): Bacteria > Bacillota > Bacilli > Lactobacillales > Enterococcaceae > Tetragenococcus > Tetragenococcus pullicola. Next base: position 7,120 of record DXDB01000099.1, read on the forward strand.
CGGTTCATGTGGATTACTTAAATTATCGGCTAAAATCCATTCACCGAAGACATGAGGAACTAACCCAGACAAATCCACACAAGCTGCGTCATACCTTTAGTACATTGGCTCGTGAAGGCGGTGCAACAATGGCGCAAATTTCTCAAACCTTAACCTATTCGGATATCAAAACGACAGAAATATACGTCAATACTCCAAATGTTGTCGATCTTTCCACTTATGAGAAATTCGAGAAACGCCTAGATGAAGCGCGACAAGCAAAATAAATAACTAATTAAAATAACAATCGAATAAGATAAAAAGAACGATTATATAGTAACTGACCTAGGTCTTAAAAACAGCCAATTCAAAATCTCGTACATTTTTTCGTACCTAAGCGTACAAAAAAAGACACTCTCCAAAAATTGGAAAGTGCCAGGGGGGCTGACCCAAAAGTAGCTCCTGTATGAAAAAATAGAGGTCTTTCCATTTAGAAAATAGTGGAAAGATCTCTATTTATCTTTTGAAAGTGAATA
>DXDB01000007.1 GCA_019115705.1 Candidatus Tetragenococcus pullicola
AGAACTCATCTTAAAAAAGGAGCCCTTTCTATGAAAAAAATAACGAATATTCTTTTGTTAACAACAATTTTAGTAGCAGGCTGTGCCGGATCAGGAACAGACAAACCAGATTCATCTGCTGATGCTTCTTCGCAAATGGGAAAGAATGAAGCTGTTGAAATTACCGCAGTTGGTTCAACGGCTTTGCAACCTTTAGTTGATGCAGCACGGGAAAGCTTTGAAACGGAAAATACAAACTATACCATTTCGGTGCAAGGAGGGGGTAGCGGCACAGGACTAAGTCAAGTGGAGAGTGGCGCTGTTACCATTGGCAATTCAGATGTCTTTGCAGAAGAAAAAGAAGGAGTGGACGCCGGAAATTTAGTGGATCATAAAGTAGCTGTAGTAGCAATGGCGCCTGTAGTGAATAAGGAAGTTGGTGTTACAGATATTACCAAAGAAGAACTGATTGATATCTTTACTGGGGAAACGACGAATTGGAAAGAGTTAGGGGGTCAAGATCAAGAGATAGCCGTTATAAATCGAGCTTCTGGTAGTGGAACAAGAGCAACCTTTGAAAAGTGGGGACTAGATAGTGCAAAAACCCTACAATCCCAAGAACAAGATTCCTCTGGGACTGTCAAAAAAATGGTTGCTGAAACACCTGGATCGATTAGTTATCTGGCCTTGTCTTATATTGATGATTCGTTACAGACATTATCTATTGATGGTATAGCCCCTTCGAAAGAGGCAATTCAAACCAATGAATGGTCCATTTGGTCCTATGAACACATGTATACAAAAGGTGAACCTGATGCGCAAGTAAAAGCATTTTTAGATTATATTCTTTCTGAAGATATTCAAAATGGTCCAGTCAAAGAACTTGGCTATTTACCTATCACAGAGATGAAAGTAGAACGAAGTGTTGAAGGAGAGGTCACAGAAATCAAGTAGTTCATTGGTTAAAGGATAAAAATAAAGAAGCCTACACAAACGAGGCTTCTTTATTTGCTTATAAATAAGGTAAAAATATTCGAAAGATGCTACCTACACCCAAATGACTGTCAACTTCAATCGTCCCGTTCAAAGTTTTCACATGGTCTTTTACGATGGCCAATCCTAATCCTGTTCCCCCTGAGTTTCGGGACCGTGCTTTGTCGATGCGATAAAAGCGTTCAAAAATTCGTTCTTGTTCTTTTTTTTCAATGCCAATGCCATGATCTTCTATGGTCATTGAAAGACCGTTTTTCTCTTCAAAGGAAAGAATAATTTCTCCATTTGGTAGAGAATAATAAATGGCATTTTCAATCAAATTTTTTAAAATAGAAGTAAAGAGTTTTTCTTTAGTAGAAAATAAAAAGTCACTAGGTCCTTTTAGGATAATTTTCAACTCTTTTTGATCTATTTCATTTTGATAATCACTGAGGATCGTTTGCAAACTTGTTTTAACCGTGACCGTTTGTACCGGATAATCGATGGTTGCATCTTTTGATAATTGAATAATGTCTTGAATTAAATGTTGCAAACCAAGAGTATCTTTATGCATAATTTTCAAAAACTCGGTTAAAGTATCAGGATCATCTTTGGCACCATCAAGTAAAGTTTCCGTAAAACCGATTAATGAAGTAACCGGCGTTTTTAATTCATGAGACACATTACTAACAAAATCTTGTTGTGCTTTTTCTAATTGTCGTAGCCGTGTCAAATCATAAGACAAACCTAATAATTGGTCTGTTTCTGGTGAATAACGAATGGTTAAATCAAGAAGGCGTTGGGTTTTGGAAATTCTTCTTTCTTCTTGTAACAAGGGCTTATCAGAAGTAACCTGATAAATCATTTGAATCAAATGAGTGTCATGGATAACTTCTGGAAAGGGTTGAACAGTCGTAAAAGTTGCTCCCAATTGTTCCTGCATCGTGGCGTTCATTAAAAGTAAATCTCCATTACTGGCAATCATAAATACTCCGATTTGTAATTCATTCAATAATTGATAGAGTTGTTTCTCCTTGCTAGTATTTATTTGATAGGAATGACTCATTTGTTGACCAAGCTTGTTGATTGCTTGGTATAATTCTTCCCATTGGCTAGAAGTTGCCAAAATTGTTTCTGGTTGCTCTGGACTTTCTAACATTTTGTGAATCGCTGGTAAGATCGTCTCAATCGGGCGGTCCCGGCGATATAAAATAAAAAGAATGATTGTACTCAATAAAAAACACAGAAGCGAAAACACCAGTAAGATTGCCCACTTCATCTTTTGAGCATTCGGTAAAAAAGCGGATGTTGGTTCAGCTAAACGCAAAACAGAATGTATTTTTCCGGCTTCTTTTATGGGAAGCGCAATATAAAGTAACTCTTTATGCAAGGTAGGACTATTTCGAGTCGCTTTTCCAATCTCATTTCCGGACAAGACAGCTTTAACTTCTGGACGATTTTCGCGATTGCCTGATAAAGAAGGCTCAAAAGAATCAAAAAGAATATGGCCCTTTTCATCCATTAAGGTTATTCGTTCTTCAGAGCCTTTTAGGTAGTAGGTAGCAAGTTCATCTATCGTTTCTGTTTGTTTTTTAGTCAATTGGATCAAAAATTCTGCTTTTTGTTCGAGGTAGTCTTCATGCTGTTGCAAAACCTGTTCATTGTATAAACGATTGATTAAATAAAAGCCACTGCAATAAAAAAGAAGCAGTAAGAACAGCCAACCACTATAAGTTTTAAGGATTCTTCTTATCATGTTTCCGGCTCCTTAAATTGATATCCAAAACCACGGATAGTCTTCAAGTATTGTGGATGTTTGGGATCGTCTTCGATTTTTTCTCGAAGATGACTAATGTGGATATCAACGATTCGACTTTGTCCATCAAAGTCAAAATGCCAAATTTGTTCAAATAAGGTATCGCGATCAATCACTCTTTCTTTTCTTCTCATAAAATAAAGTAAAAGTTCAAATTCTTTGGGAGTCAAAGTGATGGCAGTACCATCAACGGTTACTTGGTAATTTGAAGTATCGGCTGTGATTTTTCCAACAGTTAAAATATCTGAGGTTTCTTCTACGGTTGGAGTCTTTGTTTCAGTCCGTCGAAATATAGCTTTCATGCGAGCGAGTACTTCACGTGGACTAAAGGGCTTGGTCAAATAATCATCAGCTCCGATTTCAAGACCCAAAATTCGATCAATGGGTTCATCTTTAGCTGTCAATAAAAGAATGGGTGTCTCGATTTTTTCTTGGCGTAATTTCTTAGTGATTTCGATTCCATCTAAAGAAGGCAACATGATATCTAAAATAATAAAGTCAAATATATTGGTTAGTGCCAACTCGTAGGCTTGTAAGCCGTCTTTAGCACTCGTGACACTGTAGCCATTTTTTTCTAGATTAAAAGTTAATAAAGTCAAGATTGAAGGTTCGTCATCAACAACAAGTATTTTTTTCATTTCATTCTCCTTGATTTTATTTGTAACTTCATAGTACCATGAAAGCTGTCTGAAGGACTATTGTGAAACTCAAATAAATGGTATAATGTAAAATAACTGTAGACATTTGTTATGATTTTTACTTAGGAAATAAGATGGGAGATAAACATGATTGGGATTAGTGCTTGTTTAGGGGGTTGTCTTTGCCGTTATGATGGGCAACAAAAAGAAATACCTGCTTTAAAAAAGTTAGTGGAACAAGGACAAGCTAAAATGATCTGTCCTGAAGTTTTGGGAGGACTTCCTATTCCCAGAGATCCGGCAGAAATTAAAGGTGGCGATGGGTTCGATGTTTGGTCAGGGAAAGCGCAAGTCATTACTGACAAAGGCGAAAATGTCACCGAGCAATTTAAAAAAGGTGCGCAACTTGCTTTTAAAAAATTAAAAGAACAAGGCATCGAACAACTAATTTTAAAAGAAAAAAGTCCCTCATGTGGGAGCCAATTGATTTATGATGGTACCTTTTCAGGAGTGAAAAAAGAAGGGTTCGGTGTAGCAGCTGCCTATTTTCAGTTACAGGGATTTTCGATACTTTCGGATGAAAAATGGCTAGCACAAGTAGAGTTAACAAGTAAGAAGGAGTAGACAATGGAAATCGACAAAACCAATCGAATGAATGCTCTTTTTGAATGTTATGCGACCTTATTGACACAAAAGCAGATGAATTATATAGAACTATATTATGCCGACGATTTTTCTTTAGGAGAAATTGCCGAAGAATTCTCTGTTAGTCGTCAAGCCGTTTATGATAATATAAAGAGAACAGAAAAAATACTAGAAGATTACGAACGAAAATTACATATCTTTTCAGATTATATCGTACGTGGAGAAATCTTGGAACAATTAAAAGAGTACAGCCAAGAAAAATATCCACTAGATGAAACACTGCTCAATTTGATTAGTGATATACAAGAAATCGAGGAATAAAGGAAGGAATATAATATGGCATTTGAAAGTTTAACAGAACGTTTGCAACAGGCGATGGGCAAACTTCGTAAAAAAGGAAAGATCACCGAAGCTGACGTTAAAGAAATGATGCGAGAAATCCGACTTGCTTTACTAGAAGCCGACGTAAATCTACAAGTCGTTAAAGACTTTACTAAAAATGTGAGAGAGCGAGCAGTTGGTTCAAAGGTCTTAGAAAGTTTATCACCTGCCCAACAAATCGTTAAAATCGTCAATGATGAATTAACCAAAACCCTAGGATCAGAAACGGTTACTTTAAATAAAGCGCCGAAGATTCCAACTGTGATTATGATGGCTGGTTTACAAGGGGCTGGGAAAACCACATTTGCTGGTAAATTAGCCAAACATTTGATTGAAACTCAAAAAGCTCGACCATTGATGATTGCAGGTGATATTTACCGACCAGCAGCCATCGACCAATTAAAAGTACTAGGGCAACAATTAGAAGTGCCTGTATTTGATATGGGAACTGAGGTCAGCCCTGTGGAGATTGTACGCCAAGGACTAGAAGTCGCCCATCAACAGAAAAATGACTATGTGTTGATTGATACGGCAGGTCGTTTGCATATTGACGAAGCATTGATGGATGAATTAAAAGAAATCAAAGCAATCGCCCAACCAAATGAAATCTTGTTAGTCGTTGATGCGATGACCGGTCAAGATGCAGTGAATGTAGCCGATAGTTTTAACGAACAATTAGGGATTACTGGTGTCGTTATTACCAAATTAGATGGGGATACCCGTGGTGGGGCAGCCTTATCTATTCGTGCCGTGACTGGAGCACCTATTAAATTTACTGGTACTGGCGAAAAATTAACCGATTTGGAAGTTTTCCATCCCGACCGTATGGCAAGTCGTATTTTAGGCATGGGGGATATGTTAACCCTAATCGAAAAGGCCCAAAAAGATTATGACGAACAAAAAGCAGAGGATCTTGCGCAAAAGATGCGTGAGAATACCTTTGATTTCAATGATTTTATTGAACAACTTGATCAAGTAATGGGCATGGGACCAATTGAAGATTTAATGAAAATGATTCCTGGTATGAGCCAAATGCCTGGTATTGAAAATGTGAAAGTCGATCCTAAAGATGTTGACCGCAAAAAAGCCATGGTATTTTCCATGACCAAAGAAGAACGTGAAAATCCTGATATCTTAAATCCAAGCCGCAGACGGCGGATTGCTGCCGGTTCAGGAAATAACGTGGTTGAAGTCAATCGTATGATTAAACAATTTAAAGAAGCTCGTAAAATGATGCAACAAATGTCAAAAGGAAACTACAATAATATTCCAGGAATGGACCAAATGATGGGGGGGGGCGTCAAAGGTAAAATCGGTAAAATGGCGATGAATCGTGCCATGAAGAAAAATAAAAAGAAAAAGAAGAAGAAAAAAAATAAAAAATAAGAGTTAAAAAACGAGTCTAAAATTCTAGACTCGTTTCTTAATCGTTTAGATAAAGAATTTGTCATTCTTAGATTTTTTCTTAATCACACTTCTAATGAAGAAGCTACTTGTTTCCATCTAATTCTAACTGAGCGTTCTATTTGTCGGATTTTAGAGAAGATGATAAGCTTTAATTAACAGAGAAAGGGGCAATAATCATGACCAATAAAGATGAAATCAAAGGAAAAGTAAACGAAGCTAAAGGCAATCTTACCGACGATGAGTCAACAAAGTTAAAAGGAAAAGTACAACAAGCAACTGGTAAAGCTAAAGAAAAAGCAAAAGATACTGTGGATGATGCTGCTAAAAAAGTCAATGATTCCCTCGATAAAGAAGAATCAAAAGAAGACCAAGAACCAAAATAAATCTGAAAGACGACTGCTAATTACAATTAGCAGTCGTCTTTTTAACTATTAAGGAAGTATAACGTTTGAGCAACGTGCAAAGCTTGGTATATCAACCTTATTTTGGATTAATAGTAGGGGTCGCTCCACAAATAATTTCTCCGCTTCGATTTTGTGAATCATATTTTGTCAAAAGATAGCTTTATCGGAGTACGAATTTGAAAAACGTACTCCGCAAACGTCTAAACGGAGTACATATTGAGAAAACATACTCCGCAATAGACCGATTCTTTTTTGCTAGTAGAGAGATTCCAATTATCGATGGCCAAATTAGCTAGCACGGAATCTCAGGTTGCCGGATCACTTTTTTAATAACTTTTAGTCTGTAATTTTGCTTCACGTCGTTCAATCCACCATTTACGTATTTCATGAAAATAGATCAATACTGTGCTTGCTAACAAGCAAAGAAGCGTAACAGTAAGAAATGTTGGTAATGGATGATAAGAAAAGTTTTCATAAAAGCTTGGATTTGCTATAGCATACCAATTAATCAACGAGATATTCCCCCAAATACTGGTAAAGAGAAAGAGTGTCCAAAACATCGGCTTTTTGTAGGTAGGCACCGTCAAAAAATCACCATCATTTTCCATTGAGACATGTAAAAAGATTCGTTTAGCAATCACGATAAATAAAATAGAAGCAAGGACAACAGCCAATAGCATATACCAAGGAGCACTTGTTTTTCCTAAATTTAGGATAAACAAAGCACGTGGCGTGAGTAGTCTTATGTTTGGAAATAACCATGAAAGTAAATCAGCAAAACCTACATAGAACAAATCATTAAAAGTTAGCAAAAGCAAGATAGCTAAGACAACGGCTATTGGACCAAAAATAATATTGCCTAATAGTGTTCCTAAGGCAATACCTAAGCAAAGAGCGAGAACCATTAAAAGAAAGTGACTAAAACCTGAATAAAGAAGTTGTGGAAACGTTGCATTTATATAAGGCGCTGGAATTCCCAAATATTCAATAAGAACATGTAGGAAAATACCAATTGCAAAGCTTCCAATCAAAGGCAAAACTAAATTAGTCAATTTGGCCGAAAATAGTTTTTTTCTTGAAATTGGTAAAGAAAATAAAAAGCGATTAAAGTTGCTTTTCTGATCAATGAAGAAAAGGAGAAAACCAGTAAGAAGCGCAGCAATTACCATAAAAGCACCAATCATTGATGTGCCTGCATAATAAGTACCCATTTGATAGGAAGTGTCAATCAAGGTATCCAAATCATCACTCATTGCAGGGTCTGTATAACCAGAGGAGGTATAGTCGAAATAATAATGTTGTGCATATTTATATTGGGTCAACATATCTTTTTGAAATTCTTCCAGAGAATCATAGGGAATGACTTCCTCTTTTGCTTCATCGTATCCTTTTGCATAGAATTCAGGATGTTCTGTAAACTCTTTTTGAAACTCTTCAGAAGCGTAATATTTTTGCTCACTTCTCCAATTAGAGACATTATTGGCACTTGTTAGGCTGTAAGCCACCACAAAAAAAGCTGAAAGAATGATCAATGCTACTTTATAGCGCTTCATTAGTATTTTTCTAATCATTTGCTACCACCAATTCCTTTCATTAATGATTCTTGACTTAGGTTAGCTTCGAATAAATCTTCTAATGTCAGTGGAAGTTCTTCAAATACAAGAGGATCTTCCGCTTTGATGTTTTCTTCGATTGCTGTTGAATAATTTTCAAATAAGGCGGTCACAACGCGTCCTTGAAAGTCAACCACCTTTGAATTTTGTTTGACGATATCAGGGACTTTTTTAGTTTTGAAAACAAGTTGCAGTTTTTTCGATTTTGCGCGTACTTCTTCTAAACGATAATCATAACTAATCGTGTTTCCTTTTAGTAAGAGCGCTCGATCAATAATACTTTCCAATTCATTTAAATTGTGAGAGGCGATCAAAGCGGTACGATTGCTTTCGCCAAGATTTTCAAGTAATAGGCCAATGACTTTTTTTCGAACAATGACATCTAGACCATCAAAGGGTTCATCTAATAATAGATAAGTGGCATTGGAGCAAATCGCTAGAATCATTTGAAATAAGCCTTGCATTCCTTTAGACATCCGTTTGTATGATAAATTATATGGCAATTCATGTTCACGAATTAATTCAATAAATAAATCTTGATCAAAGCGAGGATAAGTCAGACGGTAAAATTCGTTTATTTTTTTTAGAGAATAAGGCCCTAAAAAATTTTCTTTTTCATCGATGTAAAAAATTTCTTGGCGTGTTTCCGGTAATTTTTCTATATTTTTACCATCAATTTCCATTGTTCCGCCATCTGCGTAATATTGTCCTGAAATCGTTCGAAATAATGTTGTTTTACCTGAACCATTTCTACCAACCAAGCCGACAATTTCATTTGCACTTAAGTCAAAAGAAATATCTTCGAGAATTTTTTCATGATCGATAGTCTTTGCTACATTTAAAAGTTTCATGAATTATTACCTCCTAATTCTACCTCAGTTTCATTTAGCCAATGTTTGATTTCTTCTTGTGTTACCTGTAAGTGAAAGGCCTCTACCATGAGTTCTTTGAATTGTTGTTGTAACTCTTGGATGCGTCGTTCGTCACGGGGTAAGTTTTCAATATTTTTGACAAAAGTCCCTTTTCCTTTTACGGTGACGAGTACTTGTTCTGATTCTAGAACTTTATAAGCTTTACTAACTGTATTAGGATTCATTAATAACTTTTTGGCCATTTCACGAACTGAGGAAATTTGGTCACCCGGTTCTAAAATACCATGTAAAATATCTTCTTTTATACTAAGAACTAACTGCTCATAATAGGGACGGCTACTCGTTTTGTCTATGGTAACCATATTTTTTTCCTCTTTTCTTTTATAAATTTGAAACAATTAAAATGGCGATGAATAAAAGTGCGCAGATAAAAAGAATACCGCCAATATAAGTTAGGACAATGTCTAGTTTTTTCTTTTCAAAAATGTTGTTTAAGCCACTGTAGGCCAATAATCCCATCACACCCCCTAAGCTGTTGGTTAGGACATCCGTTATATCAGTTCGCCCCAATTGTAATAAGTATTGTAAACATTCGATGATGATACTAAATGAAACAATCAAAAGAATTTTTTGTCCAAATGTGCGATTACTAATGATACTCAGTAAACCACCAAATGGGAGAAAGATTAGACAATTGTTAATGACTTCTGTCCAATTAAAGGTACCATTCACTTTTGTAGGTTCTCCAAAAGGAATCAGGTTTAGATAGCGAGTTCCCATAATGGCACGTAGGTCATCGCCAGAAATAGACATTTTAAATAATAAAATCCAAACCAGTGAAATCAAGTAACAATAAAATAAAAGCTTTTGTAGTTTTTCTTGCATTCAATTTTCTCTCCAGTCTCTCATTCAATCATCAAAGTGTTCCTACGTGTATTAGTCTACATGGTACACTATAAAAAAGCAAGTAGATTTAATTAATTTTTTGTACGAAAAAAAGGAAGTATGTTAAATTGATTCTTACTTTTATAAATTTGAACATTAAAAAAGCTGTTCTGCTATAAACAGAACAGCTTTTTCATTTTTAATTATTTTGTTAATTTTTCAAAAAACTCAACGTATTTATCAATAATCAATTTAAAGAAAGTTTGTGTATCTTCAATAAACGTGCCATCTTCATTCATCAAGTTCATGACATTGCCAATATAAGCTTCAGGCTGTTGTAACACTGGCATGTTCAAGAAAACAAGTGATTGGCGAAGGTGATGATTGGCTCCAAAACCACTAACTGCACCTGGTGAAACGGAAACTACCAAAGCTGGTTTTTCATCCCAAGCACTATCACCATAAGGACGAGAGCCAACATCCAAGGCATTTTTTAAAGCCGCTGGAACGGAACGGTTATACTCAGGAGTAAAGAAGAAAACACCATCTACCGCTTTTGTTTGTTCACGGAAACGCGTCCAGCTTTCTGGAACTTTTCCTTCGACTTCAAGATCTTCATTGTACAAAGGAAGATCCCCAATTTCTATGAAATCTGCTTCATATCCTTCTGGTAGTAAGTTAGCAAAGGTTTTTGCTGTTTTAAGGTTAAACGAGTCTTTACGCAAACTTCCGACAATAAATCCAATTTTTTTATTCATATTCTTTTTCCTCCTAAAAATAGTTCAATTCTTGCTACAAATTCATCTTACTAAAAGTTAGTAAATTTTGCAAAAGATATGACTTATGAGATAACAACTATTTTATTGGGCTGTTTTGAAAATAATTTTGTCCTGTAAAGAAAAAACTCTTTACACCCACTCAAAAAACTGGTACACTAGCTCTTGTGATTAAAACTAATGGAGGTGTAGTAATGTCAGTAAAAATTCGTTTAAAACGTATGGGTTCTAAAAAGAAACCTTTTTATCGTGTGGTTGTAGCAGACTCTCGTTCTCCTCGTGATGGACGCTTTATCGAAACGGTTGGAACTTATGATCCATTGCAAAATCCAGCAAAAGTAGAATTAAATGAAGAACATATTCTAGACTGGATGCAAAAAGGAGCACAACCTTCTGATACCGTTCGTAATATTCTTTCTAAAGAAGGAATTATGAAAAAACATCATGAAGCAAAATTAGCTAAGAAATAAGGAGTGCGATTATGACTGATTTAACAGACTTAGTTCTTGCAATCGTCCGCCCTCTAGTCACTCAACCAGACCAAGTATCTCTTGAAGTGGTTGAGTCAAATGATTTCTTTGAATATAATTTGTCCGTAGCACCAGAAGATATTGGACGTATTATTGGTAAACAAGGGAGAGTAGCTAAAGCCATTCGAACGATTGTTTATAGCGTACGTACCAACCAAGCTAAAAGAGTACGTTTAAATATTTTGGATGATACACAAAATAATTGATGAGAAAAGAAAACAAGACAATCCTTGTTTTCTTTTTTTAATTTGTCTTAAATCATACCTAAGTCCCACGATTTTTTACAATTGATTCGTTATAATTAAGAAAACTGGAGGTGTAGCTATGGAAGGTCTAATTGCCACAGCGATTGGTATATTTCTACTACTTTTCATTATTAAAATAGGATCTAAATTGTGGCGTATCTTAGGAATCGTCTTGTTTATAGGCTTTATTTGGTTGTATAGAGAAGAAATTAGTTTGAAACTTAATGAGTGGGCTGGGTTACTTCGTTCAGGAGATCTTTTTCATCAGCTTCGAATATTCCTGCAAAATGCTTGGTATGAATTAACAAAGTGGTTTGGGAATCTTGTTCATTAATTTTGTTATTTATGCCAATGAGTTATGGTAGTGAAAAAATCAAATCAATTGTACTATTGCCTTATTTGCGGTACCCTATAGGTGGAGGCGAGTGTTATGAAAAAGATAATGATTCGAGTTTTACCTCTGTTGGTAATAGGATTAGTAGGTTGTGGAAATTCGACAGGGGATACTGATCAAAGTTCTTCTGTTAGCCAAACAACGACTGACCAATCAACAAGTGAAACAAGCAGTATTGTTTCAACACAGACTTCTGAGAGTATGACGAGTTCGACTACTGAAAATGAAACTTCTCAAACAAATTCAAGCAATACCGAAGAAACTTCTAGTGAAAAACAGGAAGTACCTGATCCGGATGCTGAATTAAGAGAAGCTTTCCCAGACATGAACTTGCCAACAGATATTGATCATACAGAAGGTAATGTTGTCAATATTGCAAGTGATGGAAATCAAGAAAAGTTGTCTGTTCTCTATTTTGATATGTCCGAACCCTTGATTTTAAATAGTAAGAAATTAAATGCAGAAACACCGATTGCACAGTACCAAAAAAATACGTATGGCTCTTCTGAGGAAGCAAAAAATGCTATTAATGTAACTGGAGACCAAAAAGGAGCAAGTGAAGTTGACCTTGGCTATGGCATTAAAGGCTATCAAGAAGGAGCTGCTGGTTCAGTTTATACTTCTTGGCAAGAAGGAAATTGGTATTTGACAGTTCGTGCCAGTAATGTAGAAGGTCAAGATGGGGTGGCAATGGCTAAAAAAGTCGTTGAATATTTGGAATCAGCAAGTTTGCCTGCTCCAGAAGAAGTTGGACAAATCACCATTGATATGGCAGCTGATGATTATACTGCCAATGAAATTACTTGGCAAGTAGGTAATGAGGTTTATGCCATTCACCATCAAGAACCTATCTCAGCTCTGAAAATGACAGTTTCGACACAAGAATAAAAGTAGAAGTAGCCCGATAAGTCTTTCGGGCTGCTTTTTTAATTCGTAAACAAGTATCTTTTTTTGATAGCATACAAAGCTTCAGGAATAGCTTAACGAAATGCTGTTATTCGATTCAACGTTTTAAAAATAAGAAAAAGCTTAAAATAGGTTTTTTGATCAAGGTAATGTTGACTTAACTATTTTTTATAGGACTTTATTTTTGATTAATTAAATTTCATGTTATAATTAATACATAAAGTTTAAGCGGTTACAAAAATTGCGCTTTTATTTTTAATAAGAAGGAGGAAAGAGGGATGAATCTCTTTAAACGTTGGCTGAAAAGAAGAGAAGATAAAAAAGAAAGCGGTTTAAACAAACAGGTTGCAAGACAAGAAGTCGAGAATGAGTGGATCGATATTCCAGAATACATCTCGATAGATCCCAAAGAAGAATTATTAGTCAGCTTGGTGGTAACAGCAATCGCAGCAGATGATGCACCAAACAGTCAGTTTAGAATCAAAAAGATATATCAGAAAAATCCTGAAGCCAAACTTGTGAGTCTCATCACAGCAAGCATTGCTGCTGGAGAAGAAAAGTACAGTCAATTTATTATAAAAAAAATTTCTAAAAAAAGACAGGAGGAGCATGATGTTACGAAAATTTAAAATCACCATCGATGGGAAAGAGTATTTAGTAGAAATGGAAGAAGTGGGCGCTGAAAACACAAAAAATATTCCGGAGAAAAAAGAGAAGGTTGCTGTCAAAGAACCAGCCTCTGAACCCTCAGCAGAAAGAGTGCCTACTCCTAGTACATCAGCAGATACCAATCAATTTTCTGTCAAAGCGCCAATGCCTGGATCTGTTTTAAAAATTGAAGTCAATGCGGGAGAAACTGTCAAAGAAAATCAAGTATTGCTTATTTTAGAAGCCATGAAAATGGAAAATGAAATCGTCGCTGAAAAAGCAGGGAGGATTGAAAGTGTTCAAGTAGCAGAAGGTGCGACCGTAAATTCCGGAGATTTGTTGTTAACTATTCAATAAAAAAGAGGTGAAAAGCGTGGAAACATTACTTCAAGGTGTAATGGGGATATGGCAAGAACCTGGTCGACTAGTTATGATGGCATTAGGTGGCCTTCTTATCTATCTTGGAATCAAAAAAGAATACGAACCGACTTTATTAGTACCTATGGGATTAGGAGCTATTTTAGTTAATTTTCCTAATTCAGGCGTCTTAAATACGGGTGGTGAAGCAGGCCCATTTCAAGTCTTATATGATATTGGTATCAAAACAGAACTTTTTCCTTTACTTTTATTTATTGGGATTGGGGCCATGATTGATTTTGGACCACTTTTGGAAAATCCTTTTATGCTACTTTTTGGAGCAGCTGCTCAATTTGGAATTTTTTTTACCTTAATACTGGCCGTTCTTTTGGGATTTGCTAAAAATGATGCGGCTTCGATTGCAATTATCGGTGCTGCTGATGGCCCAACGTCTATTTTTGTGGCAACGGTATTGGAATCAAAATATATAGGTGCAATCATGGTTGCGGCTTATTCTTACATGGCGCTTGTTCCAATCATTCAACCCCCAGCTATAAAATTGGTAACTACTAAAAAAGAACGTCAAATTCGGATGAACTATCACCCCGAAGCTGTTTCTAAAACGGCAAAAATTTTATTTCCAATCATTATTACCGTAATAGCAGGGCTGATTGCACCGGTTTCTTTACCATTGGTAGGCTTTTTAATGTTTGGAAACTTACTAAGAGAATGTGGGGTTTTAGATCGATTAAGCCAAACGGCGCAAAATGAACTCGTGAATTTGATTAGTATTTTATTAGGTTTTTCCATTTCTGTAAGTATGTATTATGAAGACTTTTTGAAACTCGAAACATTGATGGTGATTCTTTTAGGACTCATTGCTTTTGTGATGGATACGATTGGTGGTGTCTTGTTTGCGAAGTTATTAAATCTTTTTAGAAAAGAAAAAATCAATCCCATGATTGGTGCGGCAGGAATTTCGGCGTTTCCAATGTCTAGTCGTGTCGTCCAAAAATTAGCGACCCAAGAAGATCCGCAAAACTTTATTTTGATGCAAGCCGCAGGAGCCAATGTCTCCGGACAGATTGCCTCAGTAATTGCAGGGGGTTTGCTCTTATCCTTGATGGGTTAGAAAGGAGAAATTAACATGACCATTGAAAATTTTACGTGGGCAATGCAAATGCTTGCTTTAGGTTGGGGTGGCGTATTTTTAGTTTTATTAATCATCTATCTAGCTGCAAAATTACTGACAAAGATTTTTCCTACTTCAAAAAAAGGTGAGAGAGGCGCATGAAATGACAAAAAAAATCCAATTTACTGAAACAGTTTTACGTGATGGACAACAAAGTCAAATTGCTACTCGCATGCCAACAAGTGATATGTTACCAATCATTCAGACGATGGATGACGCAGGTTTTCATGCCCTAGAAATGTGGGGTGGCGCAACTTTTGATGCCTGTGTACGGTATTTGAATGAAGATCCGTGGCAACGCTTACGACAAATACGAAAAATTGTTAAAAATACCAAACTTCAGATGCTTTTACGAGGCCAAAATTTATTAGGTTACCGTCATTATGCCGATGATGTCGTCACAGCTTTTGTAAAAAAATCAATCGAGAATGGCATTGATATTGTACGCGTATTTGATGCTTTAAATGATACACGAAATCTACAAACGGCTATTGAAGCAACTAAAAAAGCGGGTGGACATTGTCAAGGTGCGATAGCTTATACAACCAGTAAAATACACACAATTGACTATTTTACGGATCTAGCCAAAGAGTTTCAACAAATGGGAGCTGACTCGATCTGTATTAAAGATATGGCCGGAGTCCTGTTGCCAGATGTTTGTTATGATCTGATCCGTCAAATCAAAGAAACCATCGACTTACCTATAGAAGTTCATACCCATGCAACGGGTGGAATTGCGGAGATGACCTATCTAAAAGCAGCAGAGGCAGGTGCTGATATCATCGATACTTGTATTTCATCTTTTTCTGGCGGAACGAGTCAACCTGCGACGGAATCATTGGCCATTGCTTTAGAAGCGCTTGGTTTTGAAACAGGACTAGATTTAGCTAAATTAGAAAAAATCGCGCAACACTTTAATCCAATCCGCGATCGTTTCCGTAAAGAAGGGCTTTTGAATGCAAAAGTCAAAGATACCGAACCAAAAGCCTTGATTTATCAAGTGCCAGGTGGGATGCTTTCTAATTTATTGAGTCAGTTAAAAGAACAAGGGCTTGAGGATAAGTACGAAAAGGTTCTGACTGAGGTACCAAAAGTACGTGCCGATTTAGGCTATCCACCACTAGTGACACCAATGTCTCAAATGGTGGGAACACAAGCCTTGATGAACGTCATGGCTTGTGTTCGCTATAAAATGATTCCGCAAGAAATTAAGGAGTATGTTGAGGGGAAATACGGCCGGTCACCGATTACAATTACACCTGAGATTAAACAAAAAATTATCGGTGACAAAAAACCAATTACTTGTCGGCCAGCAGATCTATTAGAAGATGAATTGTCAAAGCTGACAGATGAGATTAAAGAGTATGCAAAAACCGAAGAAGACATCTTACTTTACGCCATGTTCCCCAAGCAAGGACGTGATTTTCTAGGAAAACGGGAAGATCCGTTTTATGATGTACCAATACAAACTATCACTGTGACTTTTGATTAAATGAACCAAACAAAAAGCAGAACCAAAATCGTTACCAAAGCTAGATTGATTTTTGTAAAAGTTTTAAAAAATAATGTTTGCTCATTCGGTAGATAAAGTTTCACTAAACGATAACCAATCAAATTGGCTAATGAGGCAATCAAAGTGCCCAGACCACCAATGTTGACACCCATCAAAACAGCTTGCCAATGTTTGGTAAATGACGCAGATAAAATCGCAGCAGGAACATTAGAAATCACTTGTGATAAAAACAAACTAGTAAAGAAAGTGGGGCGTTCTTTTTCAAAAAGAGGCCGTAAAAAGTTGAGAAGAAATTGACTTTGTTGTAAATTACCAACGATTACAAAAAAACAAAAGAATGTGGCTAATAATCGATAATCAACTTTTCGAAAAAGTTTTCTTTGAATCAATAGCACCCCAACAACACTAATTAAAAGAGCGAGTTGATAAGAAAAGATATCAAATATTCCCGCAATCATCACAAGTAAGAAAATAGCAAACAAACTTCCTTTTTTACGATTGATGGCACGAGGCTGGACATCTATTTGTAAAGAGTCATCAGAAATGAAGTGAGTCGCAAAGACAAGCAAAGAAAATGAAGCAATCATCAATGAACCGGTGCTTAAAAAGAAGTGACTGATCGAAATCGCATAAAAATGATAAAGAAATAAATTTTGAGGATTACCAAACGGAAAGAATGAACTCCCTAGGTTAGCAGCAATAATCAGATAAACGGCTCCTAAAATAACTGTTTGATGATTTTTCAAAGCTCTGGAAATCTTCAAATAAATCGGCAAAAGTGTCAAGATTGCAACGTCATTGGTCAAGACCATGGAGCAAAAAAAACTCAAGAACACCATGGACTGGATCAATTGGCGTTGTGTTTTGCTTTTTTGCACTAATTTTTCACCTAAAGAGCCTAGAACTCCACTATCTTCCAAACCGTTGATGACTAGCATCAAACCAAACAAACTTGCAATGACGCTAAAGTCGATATCACTAGTTTGAAAACGTCCGATAATGATTGAAAAAATCGCTAAAATCAAAGAAATGCTAAAAAGTAAATCTTTTCTAAAAAAGTCGATAAACTTAGACATATTTGTAAAACCTCCGTTGTCTAGTGTACCTTTTTTTAATGGAAAAAAATAGTAGAAATCATTACTTTTTACTTACAAAAAATAAGTGATATACTTAAAGAAAATAGTTATTAATGGAGGTCATTATGGAAATAAGTAAAAATGTTATATTCCCTGATTTTAAATTGGATAGACAGACTGTTCCAGGGTTGGTTGCTTTAAACGTGGGAAATTTAAATGAAATGTCAGACTTTTATCAAAAAGTGATTGGATTGACCCTTCTAAAAAAGAGCCAAGAGACGGTGACACTAGGCGCTGGCAGCCGGCCTTTAGTAAAATTGATACAAGTGAATCATCCTTTGCCAAGAAGTCGAAAAACAGGTTTGTATCACACTGCTTTTTTATTGCCCAGTCGCAAAGAATTAGGAAGTGCTTTGTATCATTATGTCACGACCAAGGCACCTGTCACAGGTGGAGCTGATCATGGCTATAGTGAAGCTATCTATCTTACCGATCCTGAAGATAATGGCATCGAAGTATATCATGATAAACCTAGAGAAGAGTGGGATATTCGTGCCGATGGTGAAATTGTGGGTGTAACAGAAGAGCTGGCTGCACAAGAAGTGATT
>DXDB01000100.1 GCA_019115705.1 Candidatus Tetragenococcus pullicola
TTTATTTCAAAAAAAAAACGAGATACCCTTAGATATCCCGTTAAAAAGTTATTTTTATTCTGCTGTATATTCTTCTACTAAGGCTTGAACTTCTTCCATTGTGACACATTCAGAAACAGCCCGATTGGCAAGTTCTGCCATCTTTGTTGTATCTAAACGTTTCATTAAACTACGTGTCTTTAAGATTGAAGTAGCACTCATAGAAAATTCATCCAATCCAATACCCATAAGTAGCGGTACTGCTGTTTGATCCCCAGCCATTTCTCCACACATACCAGCCCATTTGCCTTCTTTATGCGCTGATTCAACAACATGTTTGACTAAGCGCAAAATGGAAGGATTATATGGTTGGTAAAGGTAAGAAACGCGTTCGTTCATACGGTCAGCAGCCATGGTGTATTGAATCAAGTCGTTTGTTCCGATACTGAAGAAGTCGACTTCTTTAGCAAATTGATCGGCTAAAACAGCAGCTGCTGGAATTTCGATCATGATACCCACTTCGATTTTGTCAGCAACAGTTACGCCTTCATCAATCAATTTTTGACGTTCTTCTTCATACATTTTTTTGGCTTGACGGAATTCTTGTAGAGTTGCCACCATTGGGAACATAATTCGCAATTGTCCGAAAGCAGAAGCACGTAACAACGCACGTAACTGTGTACGGAACATTGAATCTCCCAATTCTGACAAACTAATACGCAAAGCCCGGTAACCTAAAAATGGATTCATTTCATCTGGTAATTGTAAATAAGAAAGTTTTTTGTCTCCACCGATATCCATTGTACGAACAACGACAGGCTTTCCATCCATTCCTTCAAGTACAGATTTATATGCTTCAAATTGGTCTTCTTCTGTAGGAAAATCAGGAGCATCCATATATAAAAACTCTGTCCGATAAAGTCCAACAGCTTCAGCGCCATTATTATGAACACCCTCTAAATCTTTTGGTGTTCCGATGTTAGCCGCCAATTCAAAGTGTTTTCCATCAGCTGTCACAGTTTGGGCATTTTTTAATTTATCCCATTCTGCTTTTTGTTTCTCAAAATTTTCAGCTGCTTGAATAAATTCTGTTTTTTGTTCTTCTGTTGGATCGATGACAACATCGCCTTCGATACCATTAACGGCGAGCAATTCGCCATTTTTTACTTTTGACGTAATTTCTTTTGTTCCAACGATTGCTGGAATTTCAAGAGATCTAGCCATGATAGCAGAGTGAGAAGTACGTCCGCCGATATCAGTCACAAATGCTTTCACGAAATTACGATCCAATTGTGCTGTATCACTCGGTGTAAGATCATGAGCGACAACGACAACTTCCTCGTCGATCATTGAAGGATCAGCAATAGTAACCCCTAAAAGATGAGCCAATACACGTTTGGTAACATCACGGATATCTGCCGCACGTTCTCTCATGTATTCATTATCTTCCATGGCTTCAAACATACCGATATACATATCAGTCACTTCTTTTAACGCTGCTTCAGCATTGACTTTATTGTCAGAAATGTTTTGTTTGATTTGACTGACCATTTCTGGATCACTAAGAACCATCATATGGGCGTCAAAAACTTGTGCTTCTTCCTCACCTAATGTTTGCGCTGCTTTATCACGGATTTTTTGCAATTCTCCTGATGACATTGTCAGCGCTTCATCTAAACGAGTTTCTTCAACAGACGTATCTTCAACAGTCACTTTTGTAAAGGTCAGATCTGGCTGAGTAAGTAGATATGCCTTTGCAACTGCTACGCCATCACTAGCCGCAATTCCTTTCAGCATTTCAACCATTAATCAGACAATCCTTCCTTTTTCATTGTTTCTACAATAGCACTCATTGCTTCTGTTTCGTCTGCTCCTTCAACGCTGATTGTTACGTCAGATCCTTGGCCAACGCCTAAAGACATAACTCCCATGATTGATTTTAAGTTTACAGATTTACCTTTGTACTCAAGATTAATATCTGAGTTGAATTTGCTTGCCGTTTGTACTAATAAAGTAGCTGGGCGTGCATGAATCCCTGTTTCAGCAATTACATGAAAATCCTTTTTTTCCATATTGATCGATCTCCTTTAGTATATTTCATTTTTAGGGCCTATTTATAAATGATAGTTTTATAAACAGAAATATTACCCTTTCAATTGTTAAGATTACCATTTTTTCGCTAGATAGACAACCGTTTTCGCTTATAATTCAGACAAATTTTCATTTTTACCCATCAGAAACAAATTTTGGCACTTATTTTGGACATTTTTTCCAAAAAGGCTGATATCAAATACTTGCATCTCATTTCAAACGTTGTATAATAGAATCAAAGGTCAAAGTTGGTCAATGAATATTTTGATCTTTATTAAATTGAATTTAAATGAAAGGCGTGAGGTATATGCTTTGTCAAAACTGTGGAAAAAATGAAGCAACCATTCATTTATACGCAAATGTTGGCGGACAAAGACGCCAAATTGACTATTGTCAAAGTTGTTATCAAAAATTGAAAAATCAACAAGAAAACCAAATGCGTGGGATGCAACAAGATCCTTTTGGTTTTGGGAATTTGGATGATCTTTTCCGACAAATGTCTCAACAAATGCAACCCGGGAGCACACCTTATAATCAAGTTCCTCCTACTCAATCTGGTGGTGGAAGAAATAATTTCAACGGTGGACAACCACCAAAAGATTCTGGTATGTCAGGACTTTTAGGTCAATATGGTACCAACATCACCCAAGAAGCTAGACAAGGACAAATTGATCCTGTCGTCGGTCGTGATGATGAAATTAAACGTATCGTTGAAATTTTGAATCGTCGGACTAAAAATAATCCAGTTCTCATTGGTGAACCCGGAGTTGGTAAAACCGCAGTCGTTGAAGGTTTAGCTCAAAAAATCGTCAATGGCGATGTCCCTCAAAAATTAATGGATAAAGAAGTTGTGCGACTTGATGTTGCTTCTCTTGTACAAGGGACAGGTATTCGTGGACAATTTGAAGAACGAATTCAACAATTAGTCAAAGAAATCAAACAAGCAGGAAATATTATCTTATTTATCGATGAAGTCCATGAAATCGTCGGTGCCGGTACTGCTGGAGATGGCAGTTTAGATGCTGGCAATATTTTAAAACCAGCTTTAGCTCGTGGCGACTTGCAAATGGTTGGTGCCACAACATTAAAAGAATATCGTATTATTGAAAAAGATGCGGCACTAGAACGTCGCTTGCAACCCGTTCGTGTAGAAGAACCTAGTGTTGAAGAAACTATTTCGATTTTACAAGGATTGCAACCACGATATGAAGATTATCATCATGTTCATTATACAGATGAGGCCATTAAAGCTGCGGCAGAGTTATCGAATCGTTACGTTCAAGATCGTTTCTTACCTGATAAAGCCATTGATTTACTCGATGAATCAGGTTCGAGAAAGAATCTAACTATTCAATACGTTGATCCAAAAGTCATTGAAAAACGTTTGGAAGAAGCTGAAAAGCAAAAGAAAGCCGCTTCTCAAGAAGAAGATTTTGAAAAGGCAGCTTATTACCGCGACCAAGTATCAAAACTTCAAAAAATGAAAGAACATCAAGTCAGTGACGAAGAATCACCAGTAATTACTGAAAAAACCATGCAAGAAATCATTGAAGAACGGACTGGTATTCCAGTTGGTGAACTGAAAGAAAAAGAACAAACACAGATGAAAAACCTAGCCTCTGATCTTGAAAAACGTGTCATTGGCCAAGACGAAGCAATTGAAAAAGTTTCCAAGGCTATTCGTCGGAATCGGGTTGGTTTAGTTAAAAAGAATCGTCCGATTGGCTCTTTCTTATTCGTCGGTCCTACTGGTGTAGGTAAAACGGAACTAGCTAGACAACTAGCTTTTGAATTGTTTGGTTCTGAAGATGCCATGATTCGTTTTGATATGTCAGAATACATGGAAAAACACAGTGTTTCTAAATTGATTGGTTCTCCTCCTGGTTATGTTGGGTACGAAGAAGCGGGTCAATTAACCGAAAAAGTACGTCGTAATCCGTACAGTCTCATTTTGCTTGATGAAATTGAAAAAGCTCATCCAGATGTTTTGCATATGTTCTTGCAAATTTTAGATGATGGGCGCTTGACGGACTCTCAAGGTCGGACTGTTAGCTTTAAAGACACACTAATTATAATGACTAGTAATGCTGGAACTGGTGGTGCCGAAGCAAATGTTGGTTTCGGAGCTACTAGAGAAGGAACCACACATTCTGTCCTTGGACAATTGCGCGATTACTTTAAACCAGAATTTTTGAATCGATTTGATGGAATCATCGAATTCAAGCAATTAAGTAAAGAAAACTTATTGTCAATTGTTTCGTTGATGTTAAATGAAGTCAATGATATGTTGGCCAATCAAAAGATTCAAATTGATGTTACTTCTGAGGTCAAAGAAAAATTAGCTGAACTTGGCTATGATCCTTCCATGGGCGCTCGTCCGTTAAGAAGAACTATCCAAGAACAAATCGAAGACGGGATTGCTGAATATTATTTAGATCATCCTGATGTTCATGATTTAACAGCCATTCTCAATGATGAGGATAAAATTGTTATTTGTGCCCAAGAAACTGAAACGGTAGAAAAACCTGTCGAACATCATTAATAAATAGCTGGAAAAAGGTGTATAATAAAAAAACACACTTTTTTCCAGTTTTTTAATACCTTTCTCTTTTAATTTTCTTAAAAAGAAAATATAATTAACAAGAGGAAGAATTTTATACTACATAGAAGAAGAGGTGAGTTGGATGAAACTAATTAATGTGACCAATAGCCACTCTAGATTAGTTATGCAGCAATTAGAAAATACTGATGCTGAGATGGTAAGAGTTTATACTGCTGGCAATACTACTGTTATTTATACCGAAGCCCCACTCCACAATGAAATTTTACTAGTTAATAAAAAAAGAGCAATATCTCCATTTGAAATCGATGAAATCAAAACGCGTTTTCTTAAAAGAATGCCGTCTGGTTCTTATGATGCAAAGGATATTTCTATCTTGAATGATGGTGGGGTTGTCGAAATATCTATCCCAAAAGCTCCAAAAGAATTACTTACTTAGTTTTAAAGAAGTGTAGCTGTCCATAATTTTAAAAGACTGTGGCTTAGGTCATAGTTTTTTATTTACTAAAAGACGCCTTTATCAAAATTGATAAAGGCGTCTTTTAAAAATCTAGTTATTTTACATCAAGCTCATTAAGTGCACATCTGGGTACTTATCTTGAAACCAGCGCTCAGCAAATTGGTTTTCAAACAAGAACAATGGTTGGTCGAAACGATCTTTGGCCAAAATATTACGTGAAGAACTCATCTTTTCATCAAGATCTTCTGGTTTTATCCACCGAGCGATTTTATGTCCCATTGGTGTCATAATAACTTCCGAATTATATTCATTTTTCATCCGATATTGAAAAACTTCAAATTGTAATTGTCCAACTGCTCCAATCATATATTCTTCTGTCAAATAGTTCTTATAAAGTTGAATGGCCCCTTCTTGAACCAATTGTTGAATGCCTTTATGAAAGGATTTTTGTTTCATCACATTTTTGGCGGTGACTTTCATAAATAATTCGGGTGTAAAAGATGGTAATTCTTCATAAGCAACTTTTAGATTGCCCTCATACAAAGTATCACCAATCTGATAATTTCCAGTATCATACACACCAATGATATCCCCGGCAACTGCTTCTTGAATATTTTCTCTGGTATCTGCCATAAACTGCGTAACATTGCTTAAACGCATCTTTTTTTGGTTCCGCTCTAATGTGACATCCATCCCTCTTTCAAACGTACCAGAACAAATTCGCACAAAAGCGATACGATCGCGGTGTGCTGGATTCATATTGGCTTGGATTTTAAAGACAAAGCCCGAAAAGTTTTCTTCATAAGGTGAAACTTTTTCTTCTTCTATCGTTTTATGAGCATGCGGTGCTGGGGCAAACTCTAAGAAAGTTTCTAGAAAAGTTTGCACCCCAAAGTTTGTCAATGCTGAACCAAAAAATACCGGTGTCTGATCACCACAAGAGACTTTTTCACGATCAAATGAGTCCCCTGCTTCTTGTAATAACTCGACATCTTCTAAAGCTTGTTGATACAGGCTATTTTGATTCAAAGGATGCTCTTTGGGAATGGTTTTATCCTCAGTCAAAGGAATAAAACGTTGACCGTCAAATTGTTCTGGATGGTAAAGCTCTACTCGTTGATGATAGATATCGTAAATTCCTTCTAGTCCATGTCCCATTCCAATTGGCCAATTCATTGGGTAAGATTCGATGTCCAATAATTCTTCTAATTCTTCTAAAAGATCTAAAGGTTCACGACCATCACGATCTAGTTTATTGATAAAGGTAAAAATAGGGATTCCTCTTTTTTTAACGACCTGAAACAGTTTTTTCGTTTGGGCTTCTATCCCCTTGGCACTATCGATTACCATTACCGCACTATCAACAGCCATCAATGTCCGATAAGTATCCTCTGAAAAATCCTCGTGTCCAGGGGTATCTAAGATGTTGATTCGTTTGTCCTGATAGTCGAATTGCATCACAGAACTGGTGACCGAAATTCCCCGTTGCTTTTCGATTTCCATCCAGTCAGATTTGGCAAAATTACCAGTTTTCTTTCCTTTTACCGTCCCTGCTTGTCGGATGGCTCCTCCAAATAGTAAAAGTTGTTCAGTTATAGTCGTTTTCCCTGCATCTGGGTGGGAAATAATGGCAAAAGTGCGACGTTGATCGACTTGTTTTTTTAAATTTGAATTTTGCATATATAATACTGCTTGATTCTATCAGCAGTTTCTCCTCTCTAGTTTTTATTTATGTTTTTTTAGTTTACATTGGTTTCTCCTTTAAATTTCAGCTTTTTTAGTATACCACTTGAAATAGAAAAATTAAACAAAAAATGCGTCTTATCTATTCTATAGTGATTTTTTTGTTTTTTCAATACAAAAAGGACAAGATCATTTGACCTTATCCTCTTTGCTTTAATCTTATTATCTTCTAGGCTCGTCTTCTTCAAAATCTTTCTTAAAAAAACGGCGCTCTTCTTCAGGTTCAACTTCTTCTTTTGGATCATGGAAAATAACCCGCAGTTCTAAGACACGACTACCTTCTATTTTTTCTGAAATGAGCGAGATATTATCAACATCAAACTTCATCTTCTCACTTTCATCAGGAATCGTTCCAAGGGCGGTAATCAAATACCCCGCCATTGTATCCACATCGGACATGTGTAAATTTGTTTCAAATAATTCATTGAAATCTTCTATCAACATTTTTCCTTGAATCAGGTACTCATTGTCATTGATTTTTTTATAAAGTGTTTCTACTTCATCACTTTCATCTTCAATTTCACCGACAATTTCTTCCAATAAATCTTCTAAGGTAGCAAGACCGACGACACCGCCATATTCATCCAAAAGAATTGCCATTTGGTTTTGAGTTCGTTTTAATTCATACAATAAATCATCAATAAATATTGTCTCAGGAACATACAAAGGTTCTTGTAATATTGATAATAGATCAATCTTTTCAAATCCATTTTTATAGCTTGCTTTAAGTAGGTTTTTCGTATGTAAGATCCCGACTACTTTATCTTTATCATCTTTATAAACAGGAATACGAGAAAAATTTTGAGACAAAACTTCTTTTAATATATTTTCTATGGAGTCATCGATATCGACCATAAACGCATCTGTCCGAGGTACCATGATTTCTCTTGCTACTTTAGTATCCAATGAAAAAATACCTTGCAGCATTTCCAGTTCGTCCTCTTCAAAAACCCCTTCTGTTTCCATCATGTAGCGCATTTCATCACGTGTCATTTTTGATTCATCATCATCAAAACTCATTGGTGTTAAACGAGCTAATAAATTAGTAGAAGCTGAAAGTAACCATACAAAAGGTTTTGTAACAATTCCAATGGTCCGGATGACACCAGAAGAAAAGCTAGCAACTTCTTCCGATTTACTCATTGCAATCCTTTTAGGGTATAACTCACCAAAAACAATCGAAACATAGGTCAAAACAATCAAGATAATAACACTTGCAGCTGTTTTAGCGGCTTGTCCACCACCTAAAATAGGTGCCAAACGGCTTGATAGGTTATCAGCTAAAGAAGCACCTGACAAGATATTGACTAATGTAATTCCAACTTGTATTGTGGATAAAAAGTTCGTTGGATTTTTTAAAACTTCTAATAATTTTTGTGATTTTTTATCTCCATCGCCCGCCTTTTGTTCGATGCGATTTTTGTTCACTGATACTACCGCAATTTCAGATGCGGCCAAAAAGGCATTGATCAATGTTAAAACAATCAGTAATAAAATCTGTGCTAAAAGCGACTGCTCACCGGGGTCAGCATTCATAGTTGCAATCCTCTCCTCATATTATTCAATTTAATTAAAAAAAAGCGTGGTAATAACCACTAGAAAATAGTATCACAAAGGCTTACAATTTGCAATAAGAAGCATTTAAAAGCAAAAAAAATTTAAGGAAGAACTAGGTTAACAAGACCACTTATTTTCAGTAGAACTAGCATATATTGCTAAGCTTTTTTACTTGTCAATTTTTTTCAGAAAAAGTAGAATCATAACAGAGGTGAAAATATGCAGATTTCTCATACAAAAGATACATTAAGTCAAATTTATTTAGATGCTTTAGCGATACGAAATGTCGTTTTCATTAAAGAACAACAGGTTCCCTTGGAAAGGGAAGTCGATGCTTACGAAGCAGAAACGATTCATTTTGTGCTTTATATGGATGAAGGCAAACGTCCCGCAGCAACTGTCCGCTTACTTCCTGTTGACGATAAAAAAATAAAAGTTCAACGTATGGCAGTTTTAAGCGATTTTCGTTCGATGGGACTTGGCTCAAAGGTTATGGATGCAGCCGAAGAATTCGCCAAAGAACAAGGTTACGAAACAATTATGTTAGGTGCTCAATTAACTGCAAAACCATTTTATGAGCATCTTGGTTATAGCGCTAAGGGAGAAGTTTTTCTTGATGCTGGTATCAAACATATCGAGATGTCAAAACAACTTTAAACTCCCGATAAAAAGAATCTCAGGTGGCTAAAGCTTGCTTCAAGTATAAAAATTGGATGGATAAGATCCTTTTTTAGCCCAAGATTAAGAAAATTGCAGGCTAGCCCATGGACTTTTTATAGAAATGATGGCACTCCGATTTATGAATGATTCGAAAAGGAAAACGATTATTTTAATAAAGCTGAAAAAAGAATCAATTGGAACAATAAAATTTGATTTCTTAAATAGCCGGAATCATATAAGCTATGGCATCCTAGTTCTCGAGGGCTACTTTCCGATAGTAACCCGCAAGAGACTATTCTCGAGGGGTACTTCCCTATAGTAGCTTGCAAGAGAAAATCCTTGAGGTGCAATGAATTAAAAATTTTTAAAACTAAGAAAAGCAGGAAATCTCTTATTACAAAGGATTCCTGCTTTTCATTTTTTGAATTGATTAAAAAAACTGTCGTCTACTAAACGACAGTTTTTTTATTTTTGTGACAATTGCTTGTAGCGATCGTACCAGACCTCGACGTAGCCATCTGAAAAAGGTCCTTTTCCATTATTGATCCAGTCTACTAAAATTTTGACATTTTCTTTCAAAATAAAATCTATATTGGCTGGATAATTCATTCGTCGACTGTGCATCTCATATTCATCCACATCTAACAAACGTTTTTCCCCGTCTGGAAATACTTTGACATCTAAATCATAATCAATATATTTCAGCGCTTCTTCATCTAATGCATAAGGTGAAGCTAGGTTACAATAATAGGAAACCCCCTTTTCTCGAATCATTGCTACTACATTGAACCAGTATTTTTTATGAAAATACACAATTGCTGGTTCTCTGGTCACCCAACGTCTTCCATCAGATTCAGTGACCAAAGTATGATCATTGACTCCAATCAATGAATATTCGCTGGTCTTTAGTACCATTGTATCTCGCCACGTACGATGCAAACTGCCATCATGTTTGTAGCTTTTAATGCTGACAAACTCTCCTTCTTTTGGAGCTCGCATAGCATCCCTTCCCTTGGCGAATATCGCATTTGTTTGGGTGTCTTATACACCGACATCTTTTATAGTATAACAATAAAATCAACATTTGCCTACAATTCTTGTTCACTTTTCTTATTTTCTACAAATTTTGCCCATATTTTTTGTTGCGGTTTTGGAAAGACAAGCGTATTAAACTCAGTTGATTTCAACCACTTCCCCTTTGTATAAGGAAAAGTAGTGGCTGAACGACCATAAAAAAGCAAAACATGCCATTTTAAGTGACTAAAAATATGTGTAATTTCACCAAAATGTCTTTTTTGCCAAACAACAGGCAATTTATCAAACAGTAGCGGTGTTTCTTCCTCGGCCACTAAATCAAGCGATAATTGTGCCTGTTCATTCTTTTCCCAGGTTATCTTTAATTCATCATATTTTTTCTTTGATATTTCTTCAAGCGGAAACAACCACATTTTAGCCAACAGTCCTTGATCAGCTCTTTGTTCTACAAGAAACTGCTGGTGAGAATCTTCAATGATACCCGCTAAAAAATACTGGTCTTTGGGTTTTGCTTTTTTCGTCTTCACTGGAAACTCGCTTTGCCGACTTTCTTTCTTAGCAAAGCAAAAAGCTTGAAGTGGACAAGTTTCACATTTTGGGTTTACTGGCGTACAAATACTTGAGCCAAGGTCCATAAAAGCTTGGTTCATGTCCCCTGGTTTTTCTTGTGACAAAATTTTACGAGTAGCCAAATCAAAGGTTTTTCGACTTTTTGATTTGGCGATATCATCTGTGATTCCAAACAGACGACTAACTACTCGCATGACGTTTCCATCAATGGCAGGTTCAGGTAATTGAAAAGCGATACTTGCAATTGCACCGGCTGTATAGGGCCCAATTCCTTTTAGTGCTTTTATATCTTCCACCGTTGTCGGAAATTGACCATTGTGCTCTTTTACTATCTGTTGAGCAGCAACTTTCATGTTTCTTGCCCGAGAATAGTAGCCTAGGCCTTCCCAGACTTTTAAAAGTTTTTGTTCATCTGATTCGGCCAACGATTGAATGGAAGGAAATTGTTCCATGAAGCGGTAATAGTAACCAATAACCGTATCAACTCGTGTTTGTTGAAGCATAATCTCTGAAATCCATACATGGTAAGGATCTTGATCAGCTCGCCAAGGAAGATTTCTTTTTTCTGATTGGTACCAAGTTAAAAAGTCTTTTTGAAATTTTTCAATTTTTTTGTCTGACCATTTTTCCCAAGGTTTATTCTCCATCTGAAACTTCCTCATCAATAAATTTTTGAATCATGTCAGAAGAAAAACCTTTTTGAAATAGTTTTTGTTTTATTTTTGTGACTTTCGTTCGTTGATCTTTATTGTTTAAACGTCGCATTTGTTTCGTTCCTTCTTTCGTCAATGCTTCCCACTCATCTTCTTGATCAACTTCTAAGTCTAATTGATCCATTATCGATTGAATGATATCATTTGAAAAACCTTTTTGAAATAGATTTTGACGAATCTTGTCTAATAATTCTCGATGACTTTTTCCATGTGTTTGTCGAATTACTTTTTCAGCCGCATGTAAAGCTAATTCTTCTTGAATTTCAGGAAGGTAAAGGTCTAACGCTTGTTCAATTTTATCTGCTGAAATTCCCTTTCCTATTAACTCTCGTTTTATGACTTGTGGACCTTTGTCGTTTAAACGCATTTTAGTACGAACATAACTCTTGGCATAATTGTCATCATCTAAAACTTGTAACTCTTTTAACCGGTCGATTATCGCATCAACGTCAGGTAAAGCCACTTCTTTTCCTTTCAAAAAAATACGAACCTCTTTTTCCGAACGTAATTGATAGCTAATATGGTTCATTGCTAACTGAAAGCCAATGTCAAAGCCAGCTTTTCTTTTGATTTCAATAAATTCATCATCGGTTAGCTCTCTGTCTTTAAATAGACGATAGGAAACCAACAGATCTTCAGAAACTCGGACCCGATCCTTATTATCAAAATGGACGATATAAAAGGCACCCTTGCCTTTTCTCACACTAGTAATTTTCATTGTATTCACCTCGAAGTAGAACATATATTCTATTATAACATATTTTTTAATGAAGCGACAAATTTGTGGTAAAATAATTTTGAATACAAAAAGGAGCGAAAAAATAAATGCCTGTAACTATCCGCGAAGGACAATCGCTTGAGTTAAGTATTAAACGTTTAGGGATCAATGGAGAAGGAATCGGCTATTACCAGCGTAAAATCGTCTTTGTCCCACAAGCTTTACCTGGTGAAAAAATAAAAGTCCAAATTACCAAGGATACACCAACTTTTGCCGAAGCCAAATTGATTCAACTCATTAAAAAAAGCCCAGACCGCATAACTCCACCTTGTCATTTTTATGATCGTTGTGGAGGTTGTCAATTGCAACATTTAACTTACCAAAAACAATTGGACTTTAAACGCGATTTGCTAAAACAAGCCTTGTATAAATACAAACCATTGGGCTATCAAAATTACCCACTCAAAAAAACGATTGGTATGAAAGATCCCTGGTACTATCGGAACAAAGCACAGTTTCAAGTGAGGTATAATGAAAAGAAAAAGCAAGCAGAAGCTGGTTTATATCAACAAAACAGTCATTTTCTAGTAGCCATTGATGATTGTATCGTTCAAGAAAAAGAGACCCAAGCAGTCATCAATACCGTCATGAGTTTAGTTAATAAATACCAATTGCCAATTTACGATGAACGTAAAAATTCAGGCATTTTAAAGACTTTGATGGTACGTACTGCCATCAAAACAAACGAATTACAACTTGTTTTTATTACTAATTCCAAAAAGCTCCCTAAGAAAAAAATATTAATCGAAGAAATTACTTCAAAACATCCCAACATTATTTCTGTCATGCAAAATGTTCAAAATAAGAAAACTTCCGTTGTGATGGGTGAAGAAATGATTCCACTTTGGGGTAAAGAAGCAATCAGAGAAGAGTTAAATGAGCTAAGTTTTGATCTTTCTGCCAAAGCTTTCTTTCAGTTAAATCCAAAACAAACTAGCATTTTATACCAAGAAGCCATTAAAGCTCTGGATATCGGTAAAAATGAAACGGTCGTCGATGCTTATTGTGGTGTTGGCACAATCGGTTTGAGCGTTTCTAAAAAGGCCAAAGAAGTACGTGGCATGGATATCACTTCTCAAGCAATCGAGGATGCCAAAATAAATGCAAAAAAAATTGACGCTAAAAATACTCATTATGAAACAGGAAAGGCAGAAATTCTTTTACCACAATGGATTCAATCAGGATTTCGTTTCGATAGTCTAATTGTTGATCCCCCTCGTACTGGTTTGGATGATCAATTAATCAAAACAATTCTTACCAACACTCCTAAAAAAATGGTGTATATCTCATGCAATGTTTCCACACTGGCAAAAGACTTAAAAAAACTATCAAAAGTCTTTCATGTGGATTATTTACAATCTGTCGATATGTTCCCTCAAACCGCACGTTGTGAAGTCGTGGTAAAATTAAGCAAGAAGTAATCTTTTTAAAGTCTTTTAAAAAATAAGCGCTGCAAGCCAATTTGAGGCTTCAGCGCTATTTCTTTTAAAGCATATCAAACAAGGAAAGTTGGTTTTCATCAGGCAGATCTTTTAAAACACCGTTGTCAGACATATACTCGATTAATGTTTTTGATACTTTTCCTCGATTGGCCAAATCTTCTTTTGATAGAAAAATTCCATCTTTTCTAGCTTCCACGATTTGGTGAGCCACGTTGGTTCCTAACCCAGGTACTGCTCTAAACGGTGCAATCAATTGATTTCCCTCAATCACAAAATTAACAGCATCCGATTTATATAAATCGATCATTGAAAACTCATAGCCACGTTCTAGCATTTCATTAGCCAACTCTAAAACTGTTAAAAGATTCTTATCTTTTGTCGACGCATCCATCCCTTTTGAATTAATTTCTTGCATTCTTTCTTTGACGGCTGCTTTTCCTTTGCACATACTTATTAAATCAAAATCAGTAGCTCGGACAGAAAAATAGGCACAATAATAAAGAATAGGATAGTAGACTTTAAAGTAAGCAACACGTAAAGCCATCAATACATAAGCAGCTGCATGGGCTTTAGGAAACATATACTTAATTTTCAAACAAGAATCAATGTACCATTCTGGAACATCATGCTTTCTCATTTCTTCTTGCCATTCATCAGGAATTCCCTTGCCTTTTCGAACGTGCTCCATGATTTGAAAAGCAATTCCTGGTTCCAATCCGGAATGCATCAAAAATACCATAATGTCGTCCCGACAACCAATAACATGTGACAAATCCGTCGTACCATTAGAGACAAGTTCTTCTGCATTCCCTAACCAAACATCGGTTCCATGGGAAAGACCGGAAATTTGTAATAACTCCGCAAAAGTACTTGGATGAGTTTCTTCTAACATCCCCCGAACAAAACGAGTTCCAAATTCAGGTATTCCCAATGTTCCAGTTTTCGAACCAATTTGTTCTTGGCTCACTCCTAAAACTTCGGTACCTTCAAAAATTTTCATCACTTCAGGATCATCAGTAGGAATTGTTTTAGGCTCGATGCCGGATAAGTCTTGCAACATCCGTATCACCGTGGGATCATCATGTCCTAAAATGTCTAGTTTTAAAATATTATCATGGATAGAGTGAAAATCAAAATGGGTCGTTCTCCATTGCGCCTCTAAATCATCGGCGGGATATTGAATGGGTGTAAAATCATAGACATCCATATAATCGGGAATAACAATAATTCCACCCGGGTGTTGCCCTGTCGTTCTTTTGACACCAGCTGCCCCTTTTGCTAAACGATCAACCTCAGCAGTTCTAAACTGCAAATTATGATCTCTTTCATAGCCCTTCACAAAACCAAAAGCCGTTTTATCTGCAACTGTACTGATGGTCCCAGCTTTGTATACATAATCTTCTCCAAATAATACTTTTGTATAGTTATGTGCTTCTGCTTGATAATCACCAGAAAAGTTCAAATCGATATCTGGAACTTTATCGCCATGAAAGCCCAAGAATGTTTCAAAGGGAATATCATGGCCATCTTTTTTCAAGCGTGTCCCACATTTAGGACAGCTTTTTTCTGGCATATCAAAACCAGAACCGTAAGAACCATCCTCATAAAACTCAGAATACTTACAATTAGGACAATGATAGTGTGGAGCTAATGGATTCACTTCTGTAATCCCAGTCATGGTAGCTACCAAACTAGAGCCAACCGAACCACGAGAGCCAACCAAGTACCCATCTTCATTACTTTTATGCACTAACTTTTGGGCAATTAAATAGATAACGGAGAATCCATTGCCAATAATCGACTTCAATTCTTTTTCTAATCGTTTTTCAACAATTTCTGGTAACGCATCACCATACAATTCTTTGGCCCTTGTATAACTCAGGTCCGTGATTTCTTCTTCAGAACCAGGAATTTTTGGAGTATACAATTTATCTTTGACAGGAATCACCTTGTCACAACTATCAGCAAGTGCATTAGGAGTTTCCACGACCACTTTTTGGGCCATTTCTTCACCAAGAAATTGAAACTCTGTCAACATCTCATCTGTCGTCCGGAATTGAACTTTAGGAAGGCGATGACGGTTCAGTGGATTTGCACCACCCATTGAATTGATTAATATTTTACGATAAATACTATCTTCTTCATTTAAATAATGCACATTTCCTGTTGCTACAACCGGTTTGTTCAATTCTTGTCCGATTTGAATCAATTTTTTAATGATATCTTCTAAATCTTCTTCATTTTTCACTAATTCTTGTTCGATTAAAGGCGCATAAACGGGTTTGGGCATTACTTCGATATAATCATAAAACTTGGCTTTCTCACGAGCTTCTTCATAGCCCTTTTGCATCATCGCAACAAAGACTTCTCCTTTGTCACAAGCCGTGCCAATCAATAAGCCTTCTCGCAACTTCACTAATTCAGATCGAGGAATTCGTGGTTTTTTATCATGAAAATACTTCACGTTTGACATTGAAATCAGTTTAAATAGATTTTTCAACCCGTCTTGTGTCTTTACTAGAATAGTTGCGTGAAAAGGCCTGGCAGCCTTGATAGAATTTGCACTTCCGACATGGCGGTTCAAATCATCATGATAATTCATATCATGCTTTTCCATCGCTTCTTTGACAAACATCCAAGCTAGATGTCCGGTAGCTTCAGCATCAAAAATTGCCCGGTGATGTTGTTCTAAGGAAAC
Organism: Candidatus Tetragenococcus pullicola; assembly: GCA_019115705.1. Classification (GTDB taxonomy): domain Bacteria; phylum Bacillota; class Bacilli; order Lactobacillales; family Enterococcaceae; genus Tetragenococcus; species Tetragenococcus pullicola. Next base: position 16,287 of record DXDB01000100.1, read on the forward strand.
TCCAAATTTCTTTGTTAAAACACCTAGTCCAAATCTCTTGAACTCTGGGTATAAATATCGTGCCAATTCTAATGTATCAATGACAGGGTTTATGGCTTCAGGTATTTGATGTCGTTTATAACTCATATTTAAAAAGCCCATATCAAAAGAGGCATTATGGGCCACTAAAATAGCATCTTTGGAAAACTCTTTAAACATATCAAGAACTTCTTTTTCACTTTTTGATCCACGAACCATTTCATCAGTTATCCCTGTCAAATTGACCGTTGTCGATGATAATGTATGTCCTGGATCGATAAATTCATCAAAACTTTCCTCGACATTTCCTTTATTCATCTTTACAGCAGCCAGTTCAATAATCGTATCATACACGGCAGAAAGTCCGGTGGTTTCCACGTCAAAAACAACATAAGTCGCATCAGTTAAAGGAACATGTTGGGGGTTGTAGGCCACTTCGACACCGTCATCAATTACATTGGCTTCAATACCATAAATAACTTTAACTCCTGCTTTCTCGCCAGCTTGATAGGCTTCAGGAAAGGCTTGTGCGCCACCGTGATCTGTCACAGCAATCGCTTTATGGCCCCATTTTCCTGCTTGGGCTACTAAATCAGAGGCACTATTTGTTGCATCCATCGTACTCATATTGGTATGTAGATGTAATTCTACGCGTTTCTGATCTTTGGGAGCATAGTCTTTACGCGAGGCATGTTTTACTTCCACTAAATCCTGGGCATTCATTACTAAATCACGAACAAAGGTATCTTCTTGAATGCTCCCTCTAACTCTGACCCAACTTCCTTTTTGAATTGCTTCAAAAATCTGTTCATCCGTTTCATTATTGGAAAATTTCTTAACGATAAATGAAGAGGTATAATCGGTAATCTTCAAAGTTAAAATTTGACGGCCTGAACGTAATTCTCTTACTTCTTTATCAAATATATAGCCTTCTATAGTGAGTCGTCGTTCTTCTTCTAAGATATTTTCCATTGGTGTGATGGCTTCATCAGCGGGAATATTACGTCCCAGAGCAATAGGTCCTTGATAGACTTCTTCTTGTTTTTGATCTTTCTTATCTTTTTTCTTTTGTTCATGATTGGCAATCGACTCAGCAGCTTGTTGCATAAAAAATTCTTGTTGTTCTTTTTGTCTTTGTGCCAATTCTTTTAATTCGGCTTCTTTTTGTGTTTGATCTAAAAACGGTTTGACTTTAAAAGGCCGAAAACCAAAATGACGATAATTTTCTTCAATCAAAGGAAGATATTGTTGTTGTAAAATTGGGATTACTGCTTCATTTGATACCGGCAAAACAATTTTTTTCTCATCTATTTTCAGTGTTTGACTTTTTAAAATTTGCTTTATTAAAGGTGTATCACAATTTTGATTAGCCAGAGCTAGATACCAATAATCCTGCAACAATTTTTCATTATAAGTGTCATCAATGGCTGTGATAGACAATTGAATTGTTGCAATTTCTTTGAATGCTAATTGTAATTCATGAAAAAATTTTTGATATAATTTTGCTGGTAATACTTGATCAAATTCTAGTGTAAATTCCCATGACTTGGTTTGACGGTGAACCAGAACTTGTTTGATTTTTCCAGAACGAATCAATGGATTGTTTTGTATATCTTCATCAAGATCCATTTGTTCGAGTAAGATCTCAAACTTATCTCTTTCTTCAGCCAATTTCTGCTTCCCCCTTTAGTTTACGTACCTTTAAGTATACTACTTTTTAACATGCTTTTCAGCAGAATTTCTTAAAAACCAACAGTGAAAAAGATGAAAACTTCTCATCCATAGCTAAATCTTTCGATCAACACTATACTTCTGCTACTGTCAATCGTGGAAACAGACTGAATTATACCCTCAAGTCTACTAATCTTCAAATGGAAACAATCGAATAGATCTTTACAAATTTTCCAGGAAAATAATAGCGAACATTATTGACAAGTATAAAGCGAATAAGACATGAGAAAAACTCACGACTATTTCATTTTTACGGAATATGTTTTGGCAATCTATTGTCCTCGAAAACTCTTCAATAAATTAGATTGGTGCTTAAATGATACACTTTCTTAACAGTAAAAAAGACCTGTAAAAAACAGGTCTTGAAAGAACTAGTTATTCTCATGATTTAACAAGATGTGTAAGGTGGACACAAGATCTTCTTTTCTGACTTCAACGGTATCTCCAGTTTTTCTTAACTTTATCTCAACGATACCTTCTCTTGCTTTTTTCCCAATGGTAAGACGAGTCGGACAACCGATCAAATCGGCATCGACAAATTTAACCCCTGCTCTTTCTTTGCGATCATCAACTAAAACCTGATATCCCGCTTTTATTAAGTCCTCTTCAACAGATTTTGTCAACTCTGTTTGCTCACTTTCTTCCATAGACATCTGAACGACATGAATGGCAAAAGGTGCAATCTCTTCACTCCAAATAATGCCATTTTCATCTGATCCTTGTTCCACACAGGCAGCTAATAAGCGACTGATTCCAATGCTATAACAACCAATCAAAAGTGGCACACGTTCGCCATTTTCATTCAGAATATCTGCTTCTAGTTTTTCGCTATAACGTTGACCTAATTTAAAAATGTGACCAACTTCATATCCTTGTTTAAACTGAAGAACACCCTTGCCATCTGGAGATAAATCTCCTTTTTGTACAAGGCGAAAATCATCAAAATCATCTGGTTGAAAATCACGACCCGGATTGACATTTTTTAAATGGAAACCACTTTTTTTAGCACCTACAATTGCATTGGCCAAATCTTTGACATATAGATCTGCATAAACTTTTACATTTTCTGGTAATAAAACCGGCCCAATAGAATCAAGATCGGCCTCAAGATAAGTTCTTGCCTCTTCTTCTGTTCCTTCTCTTAAAGAACAAAAATTTCCTTTTCTCATCACTTTTAATTGACTGACTTCATCATCTCCACGTACTAAAACTAAAAGTGGTGTTTCATCTGCCATAAAAAAAACCGACTTGATAAATTTTTGTGGAGAAAGTTCTAAAAATTCTGCCGTTTCCATAATTGTTCGACAATTTGGCGTTTCAATTTCTTCTAGTTCTAGAAGACTTTCATGTGATTTTTTTGAAGTATATAAGCTTGTTGCGCATTGTCTTTCGCTAACATAATCGCTAGTATCAGAAAAACATAATGTTGTTTTTCCTATTTCTGATATAATCATGAATCCTTTTGCATCATAGCCTCCCAACAAGCCACTGTCTCCATTGACTCGTTGAAAGCTCAACCCGCATCTTTCAAAAATGCGTGTTAATGCTTGAGCATATTTTTCATAAACTTCTGAAAGATTTTCTTCTGTTACGTGAAAGGAATAAGCATCGGATACTAAGAATTCTCTACTTCTCAAAAGACCGTAACGAGGGCGTTTTTCATCCCGAAATTCAGTCTGAAATTGAAAAAGGTTCATAGGAAAACGCTTGTAAGAAGTAATCTCTTTGGCAACGATTTTTGTAACGATTTCTTCTCTTGCATATCCTAAACTATACTCTTTGTCTGAACGGTCAGATAAACGGAAAAATTCTTCCATTTTGGAGTTAGAACAAGGGGCTTCTTGTTCTAACTCGCTGGGAATAAGTGTGGGTAACGACATTTCAAAAGCATCAATTTTTTCAAATTCTTCTCGAATAATTTTTTTAATTTTTTCTAATACACGATTAGCTAAAGGTAAATAGCCATAAACCCCTCCAGCTATTTGACGAATATATCCAGCTCGCAATAAAAGTGTTTGACTTGAACCCTCTGTATCACTAGGGATCTCTCGCAAAGTTGGAATCAGAAGCTTTGACTGTTTCATTTTTACTTTACTCCTCACAAATAATTATCAAAAGAAAAAGCGTTGGATATCATTCCATGTAACCAGAACCATCAACAACATCAATAACCCAAAACCGATCAAAGTAATCATTCCCTCTTTTTCTTGGCTAATAGGTTTTCCCCGTAATCCTTCAAGAATATTTAATAGCAATTTACCACCGTCTAATCCTGGAATAGGCAACAGGTTCATTATTCCTAAATTGATTGAAATCATCGCAGTTAAATAAAGAACGGTCGTCGCTCCTTGACTTGCCGCTTGTGATGACAATTCAAAGATAGCAACAGGTCCTCCCAATTGATCAAGACTGAAATTTGAAATCAGTGAACCTAATGCTTTGAAGATTCCGACAAATGTATCAAAACTTTGTTGAAATCCGCCTATGACTTTATCCCAAAAACCTGTTTTTAATGGTGCTTCGATTCCAAGTTGCCCAATTTTTTCGTTTCCTGATTCTATAGAACCAATTTTGGCTTGTACAGTTAAATTCTGATCATCTCGTTTAACTTCAATTGGAACCATTTTGGAAGGTAAACTTTGGATACTTTCTTGTACTTCTGGCCAGTCTGCTGTTTTTTGTCCGTTGACACTTACTATTTCATCACCTTTTAAAAGGCCCGCCTCATAAGCAGCACCGTCTTGAAGGACATTGCCAATTTTTGTTGATTCCATATTGACAACGCCACCTTGTACAAAAACAAGGGCGATAAATAAAATAATTGACAAGATGAAATTATTCATAGGGCCGGCAAAATTGGTCAGCATTCGTTGCCACAGTTTTGCCGATTGAAATTGAACATCTCGAGGAGCAATTCGTACTTCAATACCATCTTGTTCAATAATCGTTGCATCATGGTCTACGTTATAAGTGACTAATTGACTTTCATCTCCATTGACATATCCCGAAATCGTTAGGTTGTCAACTAAGTCTTGCGCAGCAACTTCCATTGGAATCGCATTTGTTAATTGTACTTTATTACTAGTATTAATCTTTGTTACTTGATTTTCCTGATTTGTTTCTAAACTTATCGGCATTCCTGCCTTCAGTTCTTCTTCCTCTTCATAGCCAGCCATTCGAACATAACCGCCCATAGGTAACCAGCGGATTGTATAAGTCGTGCCATCTTTTGCTTGATGACTAAAAAGCTTGGGCCCCATACCAATTGAAAATTCACGAACCAATATTCCGGCTCTTTTGGCAAAATAAAAATGCCCAAATTCATGGATGACGACCACGACTGAGAAGACAATCAAAAAGACAACTAAGGTCTTCATCTTCTTTTCCTCACTTCCATTTTTAAATAAAGACAGTTTTCTCCATTATTTTATCATATCCTAGCTATTTAACAATCATTGCCCCACTTTGTAACAAGAATTTAACGAAAAAGTCTTGTTTTTACCACAAAACGCCTCTTTTAAAAGATCATAAGAGGCGTTTCGTATCATTTCAATGTGTTTATTTTTAAAAAATCCCCAATAAATGCATGATTGGAAAGACAAAGAGCATACTATCGAAACGGTCCAATATGCCACCGTGTCCTGGTAAAATATTCCCAGAATCTTTAACACCATAATGTCTTTTGATTGCTGATTCTACCAAATCTCCAAATTGTCCCACAACAGATAAAATAATGGTTAAAAAGATCATAACCAATGAGTTGTGGCCAAAGTACAATTTTCCTGGATACACTAATAAAAACAAAATAGCAACAACCACAGCACAAACAATTCCTCCCAAGGCACCTTCTACGGTTTTATTTGGTGAGATGTCTGGCCACAGCTTATGCTTGCCATATTTTCTTCCAATCATATAAGCACCAATGTCAGTCGCCCATACAATGAATAGACCGAAACAAAGCATAACTAAGCTATCAATTCGAGCATTTACAAAACTTGCAAATCCTATTCCCACATACAAACTAACTAAGACGGGAAAACCAGCCTCATCGATTGTATAAGTGTTTTTAGAAACCACCGATGTTCCTAACAGAATCATAACAACCAAATAATAAAACTGTGTCGTATCCGTTGTTAAAGGTAGAAAAGGAAACCAAGGATCTTTAGGTAAAACTAAAATAATAGCACCAATTGCAGATAAAATCCCTTCAAAGCTTAGTATCGCTAATCCTTTCATTTTAAATAATTCGTAAACCCCAATCACTGCCAACGCCGCTGCTAATAATTCAACAGATATCCCACCAAAATCAAAAATAATGATTGGCAAAAAAAGCGCTAAGGCAACGACTGCTGTAATGACTCGTTGTCTCATTTTTCATCCTCCTTTATTTTTACACCACCGAACCTACGATCACGATGTTGATAGGATGCAATCGAGGTTTCTAGTAGTTCGCCATTAAAGTCTGGCCAAAGTGCATTGGTAAAAAATAATTCACTATAAGCAATTTGCCATAAAAGAAAATTACTGATCCTTTCTTCGCCACTCGTTCTAATCAATAATTCCGGATCGCGCATTTCTTTCGGTAAAAAACCAGTCATTAAGTGTTCGGCAATCATTTCTTCGTCAATGGAAGAAGCTTCTCCATTTGTTTGCACTAACTCTTGATAGACTTCTTGAACAGCCGTAACAATTTCTGATCGACCGCCATAATTCAAGGCAAAATTGAGTACCATACCGGTATTGTCTTTGGTTTGATCAATTGCTCTTTCAACAGCGTCTTGGGTATGTGCAGGAAGAAATTCTTTATAACCCATGACATTCACTCGTACATTTTCTTTAATCAAATCCGGAACAAAGGCATCAAAAAAATCACAAGGAAGCTGCATCAAAAAATTAACTTCTTCTTCCGGTCTTTTCCAATTTTCTGTTGAAAAAGCATAAAGAGTCAATACTTTTATTCCTAAGTGAGAGGCATGTTTTGTCACTTTTTTAACAGTTTCCATTCCTTCTTTATGTCCAGCGACTCTTGGTAATCGTCGGTTTTGTGCCCAACGTCCATTTCCATCCATAATGATTGCCACATGTTTGGGAATGGCTAGATTTTTATCAAAGGAATACTCTGTTTCTTCTTGGATATATTTATCTTTTTGTGGAAAAAATCGTAACATTTGCTTTACTCCTATCTTTGCCGAAAATGCATTTGTCTTACACATTATAACAATAAATATCTCCATTTCCTATGAAAAATAAAAAATCATAACAAATTAAGAACGATTACAAGTTTTTCTTAACTTTTTTCTTTCGAATTTTACACCAGAAAAAGAACCAAAAAACTCAAAAGAGCCTATCTCACTGCTCTTTTGAGTCTTCCTTAAATTTCTAATAATTCTTGTTCTTTTTCGTCTGCAATTTGATCTAGTTTTTCGATACCATTATCGGTTAACTCTTGAACCTCTTTTTCAGAAGCATGTAGGTCATCTTCTGTAATGTCCCCATTTTTTTCTTGCTTCTTATAGGTATCTAGCGCATCACGACGGGCATTACGGATGGTGATTTTAGCAGTTTCAGCGTCTTTTTTCACTTCTTTTGCAAGTTCTTTCCGACGATCTTCTGTCAATTGTGGAATCACTAAACGAATCACTGAACCATCGTTGTTTGGTGTAATCCCAATATCAGAAGCTAAAATTGCTTTTTCAACTTCTGCTAACATCGATTTGTCAAATGGAGTGATCATAAGAACACGCGCTTCAGGAATCGTGATTGAAGCCAATTGGTTTAATGGTGTAGGAACGCCATAATAAGTCACCGTGACACGATCCAAAAGACTGGCATTCGCACGGCCTGCTCGGATTTGTCCTAATTCACGTTGTAAGCTTTCTGCTGCTTTATCCATCTTCTCTTTTGCTTGTGTTAATACTTTGTCTGCCATGTTATTTCCCCCTTACAGTGGTTCCTATATTTTCTCCCAGAACAACACGTTTTATGTTTCCTGGTTGATTTAAATTGAATACGACTAATGGAATATCATTGTCCATGCTTAAAGAACTTGCGGTAGAATCCATTACTTGTAAACCTTTTGAAATAACTTCTAAATGCGTTAGTTCTTCAAATTTTACTGCCGAATGATCGATTTTTGGATCGGCTGAGTAAACACCATCAACATTATTTTTAGCCATTAAAATAACATCCGCTCCAATTTCAGCTGCTCGCAAAGCTGAAGTTGTATCTGTTGAGAAGTAAGGATTGCCAGTTCCACCAGCAAAGATAACAACTCTTCCTTTTTCCAAATGACGTTCTGCTTTGCGTCTGATGTATGGTTCAGCAATTTGACGCATTTCAATAGAAGTTTGTACTCTAGTTGGTACACCTGCGTTTTCTAAAGTATCTTGAAGAGCAAGAGCATTCATCACTGTAGCTAACATTCCCATATAATCAGCTTGGGCTCTTTCCATTCCCATTTGAGCGCCTACTTGTCCTCGCCAAATATTTCCTCCACCCACGACAATTGCAAGTTCAATTCCTAAATCATGAACTTCTTTTAATTCTTTTACGATTTCTTGGATGGTAGGAGGATTGATACCGAATCCTTCTTTTCCTGCTAAAGCTTCTCCACTAAGTTTTAATACAACACGTTGATATTTTGCTTCGACCATGATCGTCCCTCCGTCAATTCGTAATTCTATTGTATCATATTGCTTGTTCTCTCGCATTTTTTTATAAAAAATAATTCATTCTCTAAAAAAAGACGGGCACAACTTCTTTGCCCCGTCTTTATTTATAAGGATCTTTCTATTTTTTCACTTGACTCATAACTTCTTCAGCAAAGTTATCTTCACGTTTTTCGATACCTTCGCCCACTTCAAAGCGAACAAAGCTCTTAACAGAAGCGCCTTTAGAAGAAACATATTTTTCAACAGTCATGTCTGGATCTTTAACAAAAGCTTGATCTACTAAAGCAATTTCAGCCTTGAATTTTTTCATACGGCCTTCAACCATTTTTTCAACGATTTTTTCAGGTTTTCCTTCATTCAAAGCTTGTTCTGTAAGAACTGTTTTTTCATGTTCTAATTCTTCTGTAGGAATTTGGGATTCGTTGACATAACGAGGATTGATTGCTGCTACATGCATAGCAATGTCTTTGGCAACTGATTCATCATTAGTGCCATCTAAAACCGCTAATACAGCAATACGTCCACCCATATGAAGATAGCTACCAAATGCAGCATTATCATCTTTTTCAACAACTTCAAAACGACGGAAGCTGATTTTTTCACCAATCACTTGTGTCAATTCAATGATTGCTTCTTTGATTTTTCCATTTGAAATACTTAATTCGTTCGCTGCTTCTAAATCTTCAGGTTTATTTTCTGCTACAGCTTTTGCAATTTCACTTACTAAGTTTTGGAATTTTTCATTTTGAGAAACAAAATCTGTTTCTGAGTTTATTTCAACAATAGCAGCAGTATTTCCGTTGACTGCAATAGAAGCTAATCCTTCTGCTGCAACACGGTCACTTTTCTTAGCTGCTTTCGCCATTCCTTTTTCACGTAAAAAGTCTACAGCTTTTTGCATATCGCCTTCAACTTCTACCAATGCTTTTTTCGCATCCATCATACCGACACCGGTCATGTCACGTAATTCTTTTACTAATTTAGCTGAAATTTTAGCCATTTTATCTGGTTCCTCCCGGGTTTGTTTTTAAAAAAAGCTGCTTCAAAAGAGCTTGCGGCTCATCGCCTCGCCTTTGAAACAGCCCGATTTAGATTCATTATTTAGCTGAAGAGTTATCCCCTTCAACAACGTCTACGATTTCTTCAATAGAAGGTGCTTCTTCTGCATTTCCTGCTTCTTCAGCAACAAAGTCTTGTTCTTCTACTTGATCTTCGCCTTGGTTTCCTTCAATAAGGGCATCTGCCATTTTTGAAGTAAGCAATTTAACGGCACGAATTGCATCATCATTTGATGGAATCACTACATCAATTTCATCTGGATCACAATTTGTATCGACCATAGCAACAACAGGAATGTTCAATTTATGTGCTTCTTGAATTGCAATACGTTCTTTACGAGGATCTACTACATAAATGACATCTGGAATTCTAGGCATATCAGCAATACCACCCAAGAATTTTTGAAGACGTTCACGTTCTTTATTTAAACCAACAACTTCTTTTTTAGGAAGAACGTCAAATGTGCCATCTTCTTCCATTTTGTCGATTTGTTTCAAACGAGAAACACGTTTTTGGATTGTTTCCCAGTTTGTCAACGTACCACCTAACCAACGATGATTTACATAATATTGACCCGCACGCAATGCTTCTTCTTTGATAGCATCTTGTGCTTGTTTTTTCGTTCCTACAAATAAAGCAATACCGCCATCTTCAGCGACACTTCTCATGTAGTCATAGGCTGCATCTACTAATTTTACCGTTTTTTGTAAATCGATAATGTAGATACCGTTTCTTTCTGTGAAGATGTATTTTTTCATCTTCGGATTCCAGCGACGTGTTTGGTGACCAAAATGTACGCCGGCTTCTAACAATTGTTTCATTGAAATAACTGCCATTTTACTTTCCTCCAATTGGTTTTGTTTTTCCTCTCTTGCTTCTTGACTCTTTGAAGAACTGAATAATCAGCACCGCTTCGCAGATAAAACAAGATGTGGATTTGAGTGTGATTTTACACACCTTTGATAGTATACAAGAAAAAATAATTTTGTGCAACTATTTTCATTCATCTTCCTTATTTTCAATTCAGAGTCATTTTGAAATTTCTAGTCTATCAATTGTCGTAAAATTTTGCTATGATAGAAATGAATATTTATGCAAGGAGACCCCGCTAATGAAAAAGAAAGATCGACTTCAATTAATCAAAAAGCTCATTCATGATTATCCGGTAAGAACGCAAGATGAACTATTAACTCTACTTGAACAAAATGGCATGCCTACCACACAAGCAACCATTTCTAGAGATATTCGTGAATTACGAATTGTAAAAATACCCGATGATACCGGACAAACAAGATTTGAAATTTTTCCAGAAGAACAAGATTTCAATAATAAATTAGAGGATACTCGTTTAGAACAAATGATTCCAGAAGTTGTTACAACGGTCGATCGTGTCCAATTTTTAACCATCGTTCATACGATTGCAGATAATGCTCCAATCCTCGCTGCAGCAGTCGATGAAATCGAAATGGAAGAAAAAATTTGTTCACTAGCCGGCTTTGATATTGTTGTGATTATTTCAAAAACAGACGAGCATGCACAATTTATGGAAGCATTTTTTAAAGATAGGATGTAAGAAAACCGCGGGCTAACCCGCGGCCTTTTTATACAGTGGTTATTGGTTATCTTACGTCCTTAATATTAAATTCAACACCTAGACGATTACGATAATATTCAGGATACATTTCTTCTCCACACTGTTTA
>DXDB01000101.1 GCA_019115705.1 Candidatus Tetragenococcus pullicola
TAGCTAGTAAAAATGGCATTAAATCGCCATACACGATTTATGTTGGGCAAAAGATTAAGTATTAATCTATATGATAAAAAACCGCTAAAATAATCAAATAGATTTAACAGTAAAGCCACTTTCCGTTTGGAGAGTGGCTTATTTTTTATCTAGATTTAACAGAAGGTAGCACCTGCAATAAAAGGCTTTATTATCTTTCCTTTTCTAAGTTTTCCTGCTCGGTCTATTCTGTCTAATGATTTTACTCTTCCTAAGTCGCTAATTTGATAACATTTTTCGTATCCTGTAATATCTTCCCACGTTTCCTTCAAATTGCTTTCCCTCCTTTTTTTAGTTCAAAGCATTTTTTCGTAATTTTCTAGTAATCTAATAATAAAAATAGCTTTTGCGTTTTCCCACTTTCGTGAGCTTTCATTTTTCTGTTTCCATTGCTGCGTAGAGCTAACACTTGCACCGCTTAATTCGGCTATTTTTTTAGCTGATAATTGGTCTATGATTTTATTTACTTGTTTTTCTGTCATTTTTTAAGTTCCTTTCTTCCTATAAAACTTTCAAATTCTGAAACAGGTTCTGAATAAGTGAATCCGCCAAACAAAATTGTTTGTTCTCCATTCGCATAATTTTGATGGATTTCTTTGTCTTCTTCGTCGTAGCTACCGGTTTTACTGTTAAAATTATTATCTAAAACTTCTAAAGTGATTCCCATAAAATCGATGTCACTCTTTTTAGCGACATATTTTACATTTTTTAGAAGTGGTTCTCCATCGTAGCCAACTCCAATTTTTTCACCAGTTACGATGAAAGCTTCGATGTTAAAACGGCCTGAAAAACTTTCAACCAGTTGCAAATTAGACAAAACAGGTTTTCTTTCTTTTAACTCAAAAACTGAAACACCATCTTCTTGACTGTCGTCTAAATAGTTATGAGAGGTTTCATTATCCGAAACAATTCCGAATCGTAAATATTGGGTTCCTTCCGCAGTTGAATCAAAATTAATTTTTTTAACTTTAACATTTCCTGCATCAAGATAAGCTACATAGTCAGAAAGATTATTTAATTCTTTTACTAGAAGAGTCTTTTCTTCATAGCTCAAAGAGTCTAAAGCAAAATGTAATTCCCCTGTTTTTTTGATGTCGTTAACAATTAGTGTTGTTAACTTTTCATTTAAGTAATTGTTGAATATTTCTAGCATAATGATCTTCCTCTCTCATTTCTATATTTATATATTATCACTAACGTGATACTTTGTCAACGCTTTAAAGGATATATTTTTAAATTATTTTTCAAAAAAATACCAGCCTATATTAGACTGGTAAAAGTTATGTACGCCCATGCGTTTTGACTACCCTTTGAATACCTTTGTGTGGTTTATGTTGGTTTATGTTGATAACGATATATTGCTGTAAACGTTATAATAAAGCTATTTGTAACGATATGATTTACAATGCAAATAAAAAAATGTATATTAAGGGTAATGCAAGGTAGCTTGTTATATCAGCGTTTATAACACTTTTTAAACATTGACTACCCTTTTGACTACCCTTTTAAAATACTAGCAAATTGGTCAGCTACAAATTTATCGTCTGTGGATGGATGTCCATAAACATCTAATGTCATTTTAGCTGTAGCATGTCCTAAACGCTTTGCGACGTCGTTAGCTGATACACCACTGTTTAGTAACAAAGTAGCGTGAGTATGCCTAAATCCATGTGGTGTAATTTGTTTGTCAGGGTATCGATTGATAATATCAAACGGATACCTTGTGTACAATAAACCGTTGTTTTTGTTAGTAAAAATAAGTTGTTTGTCATCACATTTGATGATGATACCACGCTCAAAAAAATAAGTTTTCTGAACGAGTTTCCAATGCCTTAAAACTTTGAGTGTTTCATGGTCGAGCGATATTGTACGATTCGATTCGCTTGTTTTTGGTGTGGATATAAAAAAGTCATTTTTAACACGCATGACCGTTTTATTCACTCGCAATGTACCTTTACTAAAATCAATGTCTGACCAATTTAAAGCGAGCATTTCGCTTTTTCTCAATCCTGTAAAGGCAAGCAAGCGCATCATTACATATTCTTTTTCTGGGCGATTGGATTTTAACCAATCTAAAAAATCGGTTAGCTCTTGCTTGGTATAAAACTTGTCAGTATCGTTTACCTTATTTTTTCGCTTTCTTCTAGGCGTTTCGATGTCGTCCATCGGGTTTGTATCAATTTCTTTCAACGTCTTTTTAGCAAACTCAAATACGGCATTTGCGTAGTTTTTATACACTGATCCAGCAGTAAAATCTTTATACCACACGTTTACAACTTTTTGACAATCAAACGGCGTGATTGACCGGATTGTTTTATTACCAAACACTGGTAAGATATGACATCTAAAAAATATCTCCGTGTTGGCTACCGTGCTAGGCTTCAAACCTTTTTGCACATAATTTTCCCACCACAGCTCATAAACGTCTCTAAACGTGGTATACTTCTTATAACTCTTACTTTTGGGAGCATCGTCTCCTAACTCGAGCCGAGCAAGTGACTGCTTGGCTTCTTTTTTTGTTCTAAAACCACGGCGTGTGGTACGTTTTTTCTTGCCAGTTTTCTCATCCACGCCTAAATAAACTGAAAACTGGTAGGCGGTTGAACCGTCTTTTTTTGTATACTTTTTTATGTTAGCCATAATGATTTCTCCTTTGTTGCATGGGCGTGCTAATCAAAGGGTAAGCCCTAGTCGCGAATCGCACGCGACTAAATCACTAGATAGGGTTAATTACTTAAATTGTCAATTGCGTATTGAGCTTCCTCCGCCGTGAACTGGTCAAATTCGGAGGTTAATTGGTCATAAATTGCACTTGGAGACATAGACATAGTTTCTTGATAATTTTCTGCGCTTGCTAAAGCATTAGCATTGTAATCTGCGTCTAAATTATCTACAGCATATTGAGCTGCATCTTCACTAAATTGGTCAAATTCAGAAATAAGTTGGTCATAAATAGCTTGTTTAGACATATCCATCATCTCAGAATAATTTTCTGCGTTTGTCAAAGCTGAAATATATTCTTTTGGCACGTCAGGTTCTTCGGTTTCTGGTTCTTCACTCGATTCCTCAACAACTTCATCTTCAACTTCTACATCTAATTCCTCTACGCTTTCTTTTGTGGTAGAAGAAGCAATAGTTTCTTCTTTTTTAATTGTCTCCGTATCATCATCTCCTAACGAGCCACCTACACCAATGACTAATAAAACTACTACTGCCCAAAAC
>DXDB01000102.1 GCA_019115705.1 Candidatus Tetragenococcus pullicola
TCTTTATAATGTCGAAGAAAAAAATCTTGATCGACTCCAATGATACGAAACCCACATTTTTGATAAAGATAGAGCTGTACCATGCCTGTACTACCAGTACCGACTTCCATCGTTTGAAATTTCTGTTGGCAAGCCCAAGAAATAGCAAAGGCAATCATCTCTTGGGCAATGCCTTGATTTTGTCTTTCTTCAACTACTGCAATATTGACCAATTCAATTGTTTGAGGACGCGTAGGTAATAAAACCATGATAGCGACAACCTTTTCATCTAGAGAACCCTCAAAGCAGATACCTCTTTTTAAATAATCTTCAATAAGAGACCAAGAAGGATCTGCTTCTAATAAAAGAGCGCAATGTTTTTTTCTTACCGTTTGTATTGTCTGTATTTTCACCACGCTTTTCTCCTTTTTTTTGATAATTTCTTTGCTAATTCTCGAATTTTTTGATGATCACTTTCAGTTTCTTGTAACTGATTGCCATAAATTTCAGCCTCGTATCGACTGGTTAGTTCCAAAAAGTCAGGCCCCCATTCAGGATAAATTTCTTTAAGAAAAGCGGCATATCGATTTAACGATTGATCTGGCAAACGTGGATGTTTTTTCTCAATTTTTTTCAACAGGATTGGATAGGCCTTTAATAAAGGCTGAGTGCTTGTTTTTAGTACGAATAAAATCATCAAGTACTCGGCATATTTTCCTAAGTAAAATAGAAGGATTGCTAGTGCCAACATCAGCAACACACGACCAAATGTAGCAAATAAATCAACATATTGCGTCCACCAATCTTTCAATGAATCCCAAAGTGAGAAAGTTGGATCTTGGCCTCCTCCATCCACTTGAGAAGTAGTAGATGTATCTGTTGCGTCCTCGCTTGTACTTTCAGTAGTACTTGAAGGAGTTGGTGCTACTTCTTGCGTTGTAGAGTCTGTCGTTTTCTCTACCTGTAAAGGATGAGAAAAGCTTGGTGTTGGCTCAAAAGGCAACCAACCATACCCATCAAAATATACTTCTGGCCAGGAATGTGCGTTCTTGTTGCGGACTTCATATTGATCATATTCTCCCTGATTTGCTACAACTTCACCAGGTGAAAAACCTTTGGCCCAACGTGCTGGTATCCCAACTGACCGCAGCATAACCACCATAGAACTTGAGAAGTTATCGCAATACCCTACTTTTTCATCAAAGAGAAAATGTTCGACGTAATCTTGCCCTTTTTCTGGAAAACCGGCATCCATCTTCGAATAACGAAATCCACCATCAAATTTTAGATATTCTTGGATTGCCAAAACTTTTTGCAGTAAACTCGCTTGATTTTGCGTCAATTCTGTCGCTAATTGCGTCACTTTCTCTGAATACTTATCCGGCAATTGCAAATAATCAATGGCCACAGGCGGTTGTGTATTTTCAATTTCTCCCAAATCGTCTACTTGATAATCAAAATCTGTCCATTGGATAGTCGCATCCATTGACTCACTTGGTTGTTGCGAATCCAATCGTTTATTTTCTTCAAAAAAGATAAAGCCAGTATTGTCTGTGTCCACTGTTATCTTTTGATCTCCATAAGGTAATGGAAAATAGCTAAGCGGGCGAAAAAAGTGTAATTGAATGGTTTCTTCCTCTGCATACGTTTGTTCATAAAGATTATCAAAAAGTTCAATGGTACTATCCTCTACTTTTGTTAATTCATTTGGAAAATCATTTCCATAACTCCATCCTGTTCCCGTGTAAAAATTTTTGCTTTCAACTCGCCAATAGTGTTCCTTTTTTTGTAAAGCTTGAAATAAAACTTGGTCATCGTCAATCAATGGTCCACCCAAAAGCCTATCGTCTTCACTAAATCCTGTTCGAGAAGGTGCTCCCGTCCCTGTTTGTTGGATGTAATTATACACTCCTAAATCATTGAAAGTATCTCGTACAAAAGAG
This sequence comes from Candidatus Tetragenococcus pullicola, assembly GCA_019115705.1. Taxonomy (GTDB): domain Bacteria; phylum Bacillota; class Bacilli; order Lactobacillales; family Enterococcaceae; genus Tetragenococcus; species Tetragenococcus pullicola. Next base: position 1,923 of record DXDB01000102.1, read on the forward strand.
GTATGTTCGGTAAAACTGCTTTTTAAACTATTTAAAGGAAGAAAAAGGGTCAAAGCTATAATCGTAGCCACCAAAAAGCCAGCAATCATTTTTTGTTGGAACAAGCGTTTAGACTGTAGTGATTTAAAAAGCAAAGCCAGACCAACCAATAAGACCACTTGTTGCGTCAGATTAACATCGTTATAAACAGCCAAAACTAGTAAATAGCCGATTATGACTGTATAGCTAAAAACGATGCGATTGTTCCTAATTAATTGTTCGATCAAAAAAAGGACCATGAAAAGAACCAGACTTAGGGCAATTTCTCCCGACACATAGCGAAGGTCTGCCTGAGCAATATCCAGAAATAATTGCTTAAACTCCTCAATAAATGCAAAAAACCAATCCAGTGAAAAAGATTCCCCTTTAGGAAAATATAAATATAGGCCAAATAGAGCGGCTAGAAGATACAGGGAAAATCGGAAAAAAGGCCGTACAATAAAAACAGCAATTAAGCAAAAAACCAAACAAATACTGATCGCTAACCAATTTTTACCCAGACCATAAATTTTCAAAAATTGCGGCAAGGCCACAATCAAACTTGCAAAAGTGATCCCAAAAGGAATTATTTTTTCTTTTAACTGTTTTGCCATAGCCGCTCCTTCCTTTCCCAATCTTTTAAGTTATTATAATCATACACTTGCAAGTTGCGCTGATTCTTCAAACTTAAAAGATGTTCTGTTAAGGTCTGATCTTTTTCAGGGGTAACTAGTATCACCTGCTTACCTGTAAAATCTGGCCATATCGGTGGTTCTTCTAGAGGTGTAATTTTCGCAAAGTCTCTAACTGTAGGTGGTTGCGAAATGACATTTTTCCCAAAAAGAAATACTTTCACATTGGCTTGTATCCAATCTTTTTGTAAGGTATAAAAAAAGCTCAACATTTCTTCAAAATAAATACTTTTTGAACCATAAAAAATCAGATAGGTCTCAACTTCTTGGTATTGCTGATACTCTCGAAGGATTAACATCTGTTGACGACTGCTCAACTTCCAATCCATTTGCTTTAATGGATCACCTGGACGATAGTGTCGATAACTTTTGATATCAAAAGAAGGCGTTCCAAAAAAACGTTTGTTTTGCTCATTTTGCAGATATTTACGAAAAGAAGGTGCCGACAGATGGTTGGCAGGTAAGATCAAACGATGACTAGATAGCTGAACCTTTTGACTTTTTTCAAACCAACCAAAAGGATCCCCTGTCTTAAAAGTAAAGGATAATTGTTGGGAGGTCCCACGGTTTTGAGGTTGCCAAGTTATCACAGCAGAATCTGTTTGGCCATGATAAAAAAGAAACGTCACCGTTTGTGTTTTTATTTCATTAATAAGTAGTAAATAAGTAAATAACAATGGTCTCTTTCCGCTTTTTTGAATTTTTAATGGTAAAGAAATCTTCTCACCAACGTGGACAGGAAAATTATCCGTACTTGAAATTCTTAGTCGCTTTAAAGAACCCAGCAAACTAGCAATTTCTATGACAAGCACTAGCGTCATCAATACAAAAAGTGACCACCCAACTTCATTGGTGAATGCCATCGCATAGATAAAGATTAGTACATACAACAAAATGAAAATTAAACTTCGCAAAGCCCACATCCGTTTCACCTCCGTATTGGCACAGGAACACTTGATGTGATTTCTTGCATCAATTTTTTCACCTCGTCTGAGGAGTGTCCTCCACTTTTTAACTTTAAGCGATGACCAAAAACTGCAGGTAATACTTTCTGAAGGTCTTCAGGTGTAACAAAAGCACGGCCTTGAGTCAACGCAAAGGCTTTTGCTCCACGTATGAAGGCGATACTCCCTCGCGGACTAATTCCTAAAGCGATAGCAGGGTGATTGCGTGTTTTTTCCACTAATTGTAAGCCGTAGCGAGCAACTGATTCATGAACAAAAACTTCATCGACAAGTTCTTTTAATTCGCTTACCTCTTTTTCGTCTAATAGTTCTTGGACACTATTTTCGCTTTGAGGTTTACCTAAGATAAGACGCATTTCATCATCAAATTCAGGATAGCCAATATTCAAACGGAATAAGAAACGGTCTAACTGAGCTTCTGGTAAGGGATAAGTTCCTTCGTAATCGATTGGGTTTTGGGTTGCCAATACAAAAAAGTTATCAGGCAACTGATAGGTATGATTATCAATTGTCACACGATTTTCTGACATCGCTTCAAGTAGAGCCGCTTGTGTTCGAGGTGTCGCGCGATTGATTTCATCTGCCAATAAAACGGTCGTAAAAATAGGCCCAGGACGGAATTCAAATTCATTTGTATGAGAATTAAAAATTGAAACACCAAGGATATCACTAGGTAATAAATCAGGAGTAAACTGAACCCGTGAAAAAGTTCCTTGAATGGTTTTGGCTAATGTTTTAACCATCAATGTTTTTCCTACTCCGGGGATATCTTCAAATAACACATGCCCACCTGCTAAAAATGCAGCCACGGTCATTTGTAACACGTCACTTTTGCCTAAAATAACCTTTTCGACTTCATTGATTAATTGTGGTATTTTTGCTAATTTTTCTTCTTGCATATTATTCACTTCCTTTTCATCAACGTTTCTTCTTACTTTAAATATACCAGAAAAAAAAGAAAAGAAACAAAAATGACACTTTTATTTCCTATTTTTTGGTTAACTCACTCACAACATTTATTGAAAGATCAATTTTTTATCTTACATTAAAAAAAGAAAAGCGTTGATTGCTCTGCTAACTTTCTTATAGGTATGTTAAACAAACCGATATTGTGATATAATGAACAATAATAAATAGAAAGTGAGGAGTGAATTTTTATGGAAAAAATGTTCTTAAGTCCTTCCCGTTATGTACAAGGGAAAGATGTCACAAAAACTGGTTTGTCTCACATTACTGAACTTGGCAAAAATGCCCTACTCTTATGTGACGATACCGTATGGCAAATTGTAGGGGAAAGATTCCAAAATGATTTGATAACTGCTGGAGAAAAAGTCTATCATGTTCCTTTTAATGGCGAAGCATCCTTACAAGAAATCGAACGGGTCAGTGAAATTGGTCGCAAAGAAGGAACAACTGTCGTTATCGGTCTTGGTGGTGGTAAAACAATCGATGCTGCCAAAGCCATTGGAGATAAGCTAGACATCGCCGTTGCAATCGTACCAACCGTTGCTTCCACAGACGCACCAACTTCAGCTTTGTCGGTCATTTATTCTGAAGCAGGTACATTTGAAAAATATTTATTTTATAAAAAAAATCCTGATCTTGTTTTAGTGGACACCCAAGTGATTGCTAGTGCCCCAGTCCGTCTGTTGGCTTCAGGTATTGCAGATGCATCTGCTACTTGGGTAGAAGGAAGTGCCGTCATCCGGGCTCATGGCCAAACAATGTCTGATGCTTCTCCTACACTGGCAGCAGAAGCAATTGCTAAAAAGTGTGAAGAGACTCTTTTTGCTAATGGGTTACAAGCCATCGAAGCTTGTCGTTCACATGTAGTAACGCCTGCACTTGAAGCTATCATTGAAGCCAACACTTTATTGTCAGGGATTGGTTTCGAAAGTTGTGGACTAGCCGCCGCCCACGCCATTCATAATGGCTTTACTGCCTTGCACGGTCCAATTCATACTCTGACCCATGGTGAAAAAGTGGCCTATGGAACATTGACACAATTAGTTTTAGAAAATCAGCCCCAAGATCGTCTCAATAAATTTATTCATCTTTATCAAAAACTAGGATTGCCAACGACCCTTGTTGATATGAAATTAGACCAAGCCAGTCGTGATGATCTCGTAAAAGTTGGTCAACTAGCTAATCAAGAAGGCGAAACTATCCATCAAATGGCAGAAAGCTTTACCGCTGAAGACATCGCTGACGCTTTAATTGCCGTCGATGCCTATGTGAAAAGCCTCGATGCCTAATAAATGGTCGAAGATTCCTCGATGAAAACATTCAAAAAAATACCACCAACAAATACTTACAAAGAATTCGTTGGTGGTATTTAAGTAGATAGGAGCACAAAATGAAAAAATGAACGGACTTTTTTTGAGTGGTTTGATTTATACAGTTCTTAAAAAACAAACTTCTTCTTTTGCGCTCCTTTTTCTTACCTTGATAGGCTACTGGATACTAATCTTTTTTTTCAGTAAGCATTCATTTTTGTTTCCAGCATGAACTTAGTTATTACTTGAATAAAGTTTGTCAATCAGTATACAATGAAAGTAGTACTAAAAAATTTAAGGAGGATGTTCAATGACTATTCCAATGATTCAATTAGCTGATGGGAATGTTATTCCAGCTGTTGGCTATGGCACGGCCGGAACCAAGGGAAATGTCGGTACTCAAGCAATTACTGCTGCTATTCATAATGGATACCGCCATATTGATACCGCTTATAATTATGAAAATGAAGGTGCTGTCGGACAAGCGATTAAACGCTCAGGAGTTGCCCGTGAAAAACTTTTTATCACTTCAAAATTGCCAGGACGCTATCACGAGCATGACAAAGCCATTGAAGCTATTCAAGAGTCTCTCTATCGTGCAGATTTAGATTACTTCGATTTGTATTTGATCCATTGGCCAAATCCAAAACGTGAGCTTTATGTTGAAGCCTGGCAAGCCTTATTAGACGCCCAACGTTTTGGACTGATCCGTTCAGTAGGTGTTTCTAATTTCCTTCCTGAACATTTAGAAAAAATCGACCAAGAAACAGGTGTCCTTCCTGTTATTAATCAAATCGAATTACATCCCTTGCTAAGTCAAAAAGAACAACGAGCCTTTAATGCCAAACATAATATTTTAATCGAAGCTTGGAGTCCTTTAGGGGGAACGGGTTCGAAAAACCATCAAACAATCTTAAAAAATCCTGATTTGGTAACATTAGCCAAAAAATATCATAAGAATGTTGGTCAAATCATTTTGCGTTGGGAATATCAATTAGGTGTCTTGCCATTACCTTTATCCAGGAATTCAGAGCGTCAAGCCTCAAACCTTGCCATTTTTGATTTCGAGTTGTCTAAAGAAGAAGTGGAACAAATCACGGCCATGGATAATTCTGAGACATCAAAAAATGCAGCAAATCCTGATGAACACGAAGAACTATAGAAAAAAGAAGTCATTCTCTAAAGGGAGAATGGCTTCTTTTTCTAGCCTTTCTTCTTTCGCAACATATCGCCCACTTTAACCGGTTGTTCCACCGGCATGGTGAGAATCATCATAGGATGGGGCGCGCGATCAATAGGTTCATTCTCTTCGTTAGACATCTGCCTGACAATTTGTGAAAAATGACGAAATCCTGGTCCATAAAATTCAATCTCATCCCCTGTTTCAAAAACATTGCGTTGACGAATTGTCGCAATTTTAGTTGTTTTATCATAGGCCAAAACGTCGCCGATAAATTTATATTGTGGAATCTTACGACGTTTGCCAAAAAGCTGTTCATTTTCTGTTGGCACATGGTAATAAAAACCAGTGGAAAGTTCGCGTTGTGCTACTTTCCACAATTCATCAATCCACTCTTGTTTGCATACATAATTGTCCGGATCTGCCATGTAACTATCCACTGCGGCTTTGTAAACATTAGCCACCGTTGATACATAGTGAATCGACTTCATGCGCCCTTCAATTTTGAGACTGTCTACCCCATTTTGGATAAAATCAGGAATATGCTCAATCATTGACATGTCCACGGCACTCATGGAAAAATCTTCTGAAACAGCGCCATTTTCAGTCAAACTACGCCGTTCTGTCCCAAAAGGCATATCAAATAAGTCATATTTCCAACGACAAGATTGCGAGCAACCCCCACGATTGGCATCACGCATCGACATATGATTGGACAATGTACAACGTCCCGAATAAGAAATACACATGGCCCCATGCACAAAGGCTTCAATTTCAACAGATGTCAAGCGACGGATTTCAGCCAGTTCTTCCATAGAAACTTCGCGTGCCAACACCACCCGTTCTAATCCTTCTTCCCGCCAAAATTCCAATGTTTCAGCGTTGGTTGCTGACGCTTGGGTGGACAAATGAATCGGCAAGCCTGGTGCTTCTGTGGCACAAATTTCAATCAGTGCCGGATCAGATATGATGACGGCTGAAATACCAATATCTCGTATCGTGCGGAAAAATTCGCCAGCCCCTTCTTGGTTTCCTTCATGAGTCACCATGTTTGCTGCTACATACACCTTTGCCTGATGAGCTTTAGCAAAAGCGACCCCTTCAGCCATTTCTTCATAGGAAAAATTCCCTGCCCGACTTCTTAATCCATACGCATTGCCACCAATATAAACTGCATCGGCGCCATACTGAATCGCAACTTTTAATTTTTCTAACGTTCCTGCAGGCGCTAGCACCTCAGGCCGTTTTAATTTTGTTTGTTTTGTCATCATTTCTACTTCCTTACTTGATATCATCTGGGTCAAGAGAATAAAAACCCGTGGTTAACTCTCTTCCTTTTGGATGCAATTTTGTAATTTTTTCAAAGAAAGAGTGTGCTTTCTCTTCCTTCCAATTTTTTGCAAGAATATCTTGACGCGCTTGATCAAATAGTTTTGTAATTTCTACAAAATGATCCCCCGGTGAAAAAATACCATCCAATTTCCAAGTGGTAAAGCCATTTTCTACTAATTCCTCTAATTGGTTGATTAAACAAAGGTCCTTATTCGCAAAAATATGGGTCCCATGTGTATCTTCAAAGATGGAGTAATGTGAATTTTTATCCTGCGGTTCTGCTAAGAATAGTCCCCGTGCTTTTTCAGATTTTTCCTCTTGTTGGGTGAAATGATAATAATTTTCCAAAAGTGGTCGCTTGGATTGATGAATGCAAGTGGCGCCGTAGACTAAGACTTCTACAGGTATATCTAATTGAGGTGCTATTTTCTTCATTTCTTGAAAGGGAACTTCGCGTGCTAAAACTGCACCCTCGGCTCCTTTATGTCCCCAAAAATTGATTTGGCGGGCATTTGTTACTAGCGTTTCACCATCATAAACAAAGGGCAGAGCTAAATCAGGCTGTTGATGCATTTCATAGATGATTCCTGGATCCCCTAAAGTGATTTTATCTACATGAATTTCATTTAAAAAAGCCAAATAAGCGGTAACTTGCTTCATTTTTTCTGGATGCATAATTCCATTGACTGCAACCATCGCTTTTTTTCCAGCCGCATGAGCAAGTGCAACTAGCTCTTTTTGTTCATTATGGGTAAAAGAACACGGCAAACGCAAGCCAAATGTTTCTTCACCAAAAACAATAGTATCTACCATTGGCAAGAGCTTTTCAGCTTGTTCTATAGATTCTACTGTTGTAACTAACTCAATCATTTCTTCTTCCTCCTTGCAACGCTCTCTATTTTAGCAGAGAAAAGCAGGAATTTAAATGGCAAATCACAAAGTATGCCTATCATCAACAAATTAAATAAGCAAATCGTGGACTAGCCGGCGATTTGCTTATCATTTTGGGTCTATAATAGTTTTATTACCTGAAACTATTTACGAATTTTATCTTATTTCTCTAAAATTTCATATAAAATAGTTTAAACATTTATAGACATCATTGAACAAGACATCCTAGATTCTCGTGTCTATACTTCTTGTAAAACTTTTTTTTCTTTTTTACTTGCTTTATTTTTACGTACATTCAAAGTGATTTTTCCTTTTGAAGCACCAATTGTTACTCGATCACCAAGCTTAACTTGGCCAGAGAGTAAGGCTTCACTCAACCGGTCTTCCACTTCTTTTTGCAAGGCTCGGCGAATAGGGCGTGCCCCATATTCTGGATCAAATCCATCTTTTCCAATCACATCAACTGCAGCGGGAGTAATCTTCAGATGGACATCTTGTTCGTCCATTCGTTTCACAATCGTATGACTCATAATTTTGACGATTTCATGAATTTCCTCTTTATCTAAGGAACGGAAAACAACCGTTTCATCGATGCGGTTCAAGAACTCTGGACGGAAAGATTTCTTCAATTCTTCCAAAATCCGTTTTTGCATGGCTTCATAATTTTGTGTGGCATCGACTGCAGTAAAACCAACATTTTTTTCTTCTCGCAATTCTGTAGCCCCGATATTAGAGGTCATAATCACAATTGTGTTACGAAAGTCAACATTACGTCCTTTGGAATCCGTCAAATACCCGTCATCTAATACTTGCAATAAGATATTGAAAACATCTGGATGGGCTTTTTCAACTTCATCGAGCAAAATAACAGCATAAGGTTTGGAACGGACTTTTTCTGTTAGTTGGCCGCCTTCATCATACCCAACATAGCCTGGTGGTGAACCAATTAAACGACTCGTGCTATATTTTTCCATATATTCAGACATATCGACTCTGATCAATGAATCTTCACTACCAAACATCGCTTCTGCTAAGGCTTTGGCAAGTTCTGTTTTTCCGACACCAGTCGGTCCTAAAAACATAAAGGATCCAATGGGACGGTGTGGATCTTTCAAACCACTACGTGCGCGACGAATAGCTCTAGAGACAGCTTTAACCGCTTCATCTTGACCAACGACACGTTCGTGAATAATGGCTTCCAATTCTAATAGACGTTCACTTTCTTTTTTCTCTAATTGTTGAAGTGGGACGCCGGTCCATTGCGAAACGACCGAGGCTATATCTTCTGCAGAAACTTCATCTTTGTATTGATCAGTTTCTTCACTTTCTTTATAAGCAGCTTTTGCCAACCGTTCATGAAGATCTTTTTCTTTCACGCGCAAGTTAGCCGCTGTTTCAAAATTTTGACTACGAATGGCGGTTTCTTTTTCATCAGATAAAGTAGCCAGTGCTTGTTGTAAAATAACCGTTTGGGAAACAGTATCTGCTGCATCCAGACGAACTTTTGCAGAAGACTCATCCATCAAATCGATGGCTTTATCTGGTAATTGTCGTGAATTGATATAGCGGACAGACAATTGGACAGCCGCACGGATGGCTTCATCAGTAATTTTTACGCCATGATGTTCTTCATAACGTGGACGCAATCCTTTTAAGATTTCTTCAGTCTCATCAGGCGTTGGTTCATCCACCTGTACTTTAGCAAAGCGTCGTTCTAAAGCAGAATCTTTTTCAATATATTTTTGATATTCATCTAAGGTGGTTGCCCCAATCGTTTGTAACTCACCACGAGCTAAAGCAGGTTTTAAAATATTAGAAGCATCGATTGCGCCTTCTGCACCGCCAGCTCCAATCAAGGTATGCAATTCATCGATGAATAAAATCACTTGGCCATCTTGGTAAATTTCTTCAATGATTTTTTTCATCCGGTCTTCAAATTCACCACGATATTTTGTCCCTGCAACCAAGGCGCCCATATCCAACATCATTAACCGCTTTTTTTGCATATCTTTAGGGACTTCATGATCCACGATTTTTTGCGCCAAGCCTTCCGCAATCGCTGTTTTACCAACCCCTGGCTCACCAACCAACACTGGATTATTCTTGGTGCGTCGGCTTAAAATTTGAATTAATCTGCGGACTTCCTTTTGGCGTCCCACCACTGGATCTAGACGTTTTTCACGGGCTAATTTGGTTAAGTCTCTGGCTAAAGCATCCAAGGTTGGTGTACTCTCTTCACTTGCATTCATTCGATTTTGAGTCGAACGACGGCGATTCCCGTTACTACTAGGCCCATTTGCTTTTGCCTGATTTAACCCCATTTTACGTTTTAATGATTGCCTAGTTTTTGCTAAACTCATCCCAAGATTTAAGAGAATTCGAGCAGCCAACACTTGTTCATCACGCAATAAACCTAACAACAAGTGTTCTGTTCCTACTTGTGGGGCTCCTAAACGTTTCGCTTCATCACCAGCAAAAGCAAATACTTGCCTTGCCCGAGGTGAATAAGGTAAAAATCCATTGTCTGGGTAGTGAGTAATAATGCCGTATCCAGTGAGGCGTTCAATCTCTTCACGTACGTCTTCTTCATTGATATTCATTTCACGAAGCGTTTTACCAGCGACGCCATCTTGTTCGACTAACAATGCTAAAAGCAAATGTTCAGTGCCAATGGATTGGTGTTTGTAATGTTTCGCTTCCTCTTGAGCAATTGCCAATACTGCCTTTGCTCGTTGGGTAAATAATTCATCCATTTCACTCACTCCTTTTCTTCATAACTTAAACGTTCTAAAACACGATGCATAATTGTTGCTCGTAAGTAATCTTCTTTTTCCCAATCGTCTAAAGATCCTTTGCCAATGATTGTTAAAAGAAGATTTCCTTCTCGTTTAGTTAAAATATCTTCTTCATATAATTTTTGAATGATAGCTGATGCATCTTTTTCAGACAGTTTTTGATCAAATAAGCGATCGACCTGACTTAAAAATTGATGATAACTCACTACGCGGATTTTTTCAATTCGAATGTATCCTCCACCGCCACGTTTACTTTCGACGGTATAGCCTCTTTGGACTGTGAAGCGCGTATTAATAACATAATTGATTTGTGAAGGGACACAATTGAATAGATCTGCCATTTCAGCACGACGAATTTCAATTATTTCACTTTGTTCTAAAATTTTCTTTAGATAAGCTTCAATCAAATCAGATGTATTTTGATGACTCATCGCGACTCTCCCCTCCCTTGACTAATCTTGACCTTTATTATACAAAATTTTGCGACGATTGAAAAGAAGAAGGTCTTTTGCCTTAAGAGTTTGCAAAATTTTTCGTTATTCCAGTAAATTTTTTATTAAAAAAACTTCGCATCCACAAAAGTAGATGCGAAGTATTGTTTATGGAATCTGAATAGTATCGGCATGATCGACTTCGGTGCTATTTTTGCGTCCATCATCGATTTGATAAGCAATCGTTGCCTTTTCCCCATCTTTTACTGTTATAGGAACACTGATTGTACGCGGATTGTCCCCTTCGCTAAGGGTTACTTGATCTTTTTGAGTAGATTCTTCGTTGTTAGCATCTTGTAAAAAAATCGTCACCCTCTGTTGGGCACCATCTTTTCCAGAATAAACAAGTTTTAAATCAACGGTAAAACTTTTTGTTTTCTCTTCTTCTGCCGGACCTTTAGAAACCTGTAAGGTGATCGTAGAACCACTATCTACTTGATCTCCTTCTTCAGGGTCAGAAGAGATTACCTTTCCTTTTTCTACAGAGTCATCTTCCACTTCCTCTGTTTCAACGGTAAAGCCTGCTTTTTCTAATTCTTCTGTAGCATCATCCACCGTTTTACCAGCAACTTTAGGAACTTCTACTTGTTCAATTCCTTGGCTGACATAAAAAGTCAAGGCAGTTTCGCCTGGGATTACTTTGTTTCCTTCAACAGGTTCTTGATCAACAATAGTTCCTGAGCTTTGTGCATTGTATACCGATTCAAAGGAAACGGGATTCTTACCTAGCCCAAGACTTTCTAACGTTTCTCTGGTTGCCTCTTCGGTGCTTCCGATAAAGTTAATCATATCAACAGACTCTGCCCCTTTACTAACGACAAACGTCATCTTGGCTTCTTCAGGCACCACTTCTTCGCCAGCTTCTGGATCTTGACTAATGATGTCTCCTTTAGCTACTTCTGCACTAAACTCTTCTGTAGAGTTAATGTTACTTTCTTTAAATTCTAATTTTTTGAGTTCTTCTACAGCCTCACTATATTTTCTGCCAGTATAATCTTTTAGCGTAACCTTAGGACTGCCCGAACTAATATAAAGCGTGATGGCTCGATTTTTTTTGACCACAGCACCTTCTTCAGGGCTCGTTTTGGCGACACGGCCTTCTGGCACTTCATCACTAGCAAAGTTTTCGATTTCATCAGCCACTGTCAGCCCATCACCTTGTAATTTTTCTCGGGCAGCTGCTTCTGTCAATCCCTGTACTTCAGGAATTTTCACTTGACCACGGCCACCACCGAATACAAAATAGCTACCTGCAGCAGCCAAAATGATGATCAACAAGATAGGAAGAAGCCACCATTTTCGTTTTTTCTTAGGTTTCTCTTCTTTTTCATTTTCATTCGAAGCTTTTTCTTCAGATACAGGCATTTCTTTAAATGATTCAGGCATTGGCGTATCATCCGTGATAGGAGTCAAGGCCTTTGTTTGACCATCCATCGCTTGTGGTTGCCATTTGGGTTCATTCAAACGCTCTGGTGATAAAACAGTATCAAGATCTTGATTCATTTCATCTGCTTGTGCATAGCGATCAGCGGGTTCTTTCGCTGTTGCTTTTAAGACGACATTTTCTAAAGACTGAGGAATATTTGGATCAAACATCCTAATTTCTGGAATTTCATCTTGGAAATGTTTTAAGGCGATCGTTACCGCTGATTCCCCATCAAAAGGAACACGACCTGTCAACATTTCAAATAAAATGATACCTAGCGCATAAATATCAGATTGGTTTGTTGCCATACCGCCACGAGCTTGTTCTGGAGAAAGATAGTGAACCGAACCAAGCATTGAATTGGTCTGTGTAATTGATGTTTCTGATAAGGCGATGGCAATCCCAAAGTCAGCAATTTTAACCACACCGTCTTCATTAATCAAAATATTTTGTGGTTTTAAGTCTCGATGGATAATGCGATGTTGGTGAGCCAGCGCCACAGCAGAAAGTACCTGTTGCATTATATTGACAATTTCAGAATATTCCATAGGGTAGCGGGTTTGAATATAACGTTTTAAATCCATCCCCTTCACATATTCCATAACCAAATATTGCATACCGGCTTCTTCACCGACATCATAAACAGAAACGATATTAGGGTGGACAAGTTCTGTAGCAGCTAAGGCTTCTCGCTGAAAACGACGGATTGCTGCTTGGTCGTTTTGGAAATCGTAACGTAATACTTTTACGGCAACTTCTCGGTCCAAAATCAAATCACGTGCCAAAAATACATTGGCCATGCCGCCACTACCAATACTATCTAAAATCAGATAACGATCATTTACTTTTTTTCCGATTTCAATCATGGCCCACACCTCCGAAACTGATTAAAAACACTGTAATATTGTCTAAACCACCGTAAGCATTCGCTTTATCGATTAGGCGTTGACAGGCATCTTCTAAAGAAGAAGAACTATTGATTAAATGACCAATTTCTTCCTCTGACACCATATTTGTCAAGCCGTCTGAGCAAATCAATAGTCGATCATAAGCATGTATGTCATAAACCGCCACATCGACATCAACGTTTCCAGGCATTCCTACTGAACGTGTCACAATATTTTTTTGAGGATGAACAGCTGCCATTTCTTTGGTTAGTTCACCAGATTTGACCAGTTCATTCACTAAAGAGTGGTCTTCGGTCAACTGCATTAGTTGTCCATCTCTGAGTAAATAGATACGGCTATCTCCAACATGACCGACTGCGATTTGATTTTCTAAAATTGCTACCGCTTCGACTGTTGTACCCATTCCTTGTAGTTTTTCTTGTTGCTGCCCGGCTTCATAAATAGCCGTATTTTCTTCTTGAATTCGTTGAATCAACCACTGTACTGCCTTTTCACTTTCTGTTATCTGAGAACTTTGCCACTTTTTACCTAGTTCGGTAACTACTTTTTGACTCGCAACATCTCCGGCTCTATGGCCACCCATTCCATCTGCCAAAAGAGCTAAGTGATAGCCATTTTGATTGGTGAACGCCTCTGCATAGTCTTGATTGGTTGTTCTTCGTTTGCCAATATCACTGCGAAAACTGAACTCCATGTTCTTTCACCTCATTACTTTTTCCGTAGACAACTGATAAAAAAGCCATCCGTTCCATACTGCTGGGGATAAATAGTCAACATTTTATCGGTGATACTTTTTTTAACGGCTTCTGTGCCTGAAATTTCAATTTTTTCAAAATCCTCATGGTTTGCTAAAAACTTAGCGACCACTGCTTGATTTTCTTCTGGAGAAAAGGTACATGTGCTATACACCATAATACCAGAAGATTTCAAAGTTGGCGCGACTTTTTCTAAAATTTCTAGTTGAATCTCTGGTAACTTTTGAAAATCAGTTGCCTTTTTTGTGTATTTAATATCAGGCTTACGACGCATCAACCCTAATCCAGAACAAGGAGCATCCACTAAGATCCGATCAAATGTAGCTGGCGCAAAAGATTCTGATACTTTCCGAGCATCCATTACACATGTTTGAACCACTGGATCGACCTGTAATCGTTGGGCATTTTCTTTAATTAATTCCACTTTATGAGCGTGGATATCCAACGCGGTCACTGTTCCACCTTGTTTGTGGTCCAAAAAGCTGGCAATATGAGTGGTTTTTCCCCCAGGTGCTGCACAAGCATCAAGTACTTGATGATAAGGTTTTAGCTGTAAAGCTGGGGCTACTAGCATGGAACTTTCGTCTTGAACTGTTACTTTTCCTTCTTTAAATAACCGACTACCTGCAAAAAAGCCTTTCTCTGCAGTGATTCCATAAGGTGAAATTTTACTTTCTTGTACCGAAAAACCTTCTTCTTGTAAAATTTCCATTGCTTCTTTTCGTGACACTCTTGAAGTATCTACCCGAGCACTAGCATGACTAGGGACTAATAAAGATAAACCCAACTTTCTTGTTTGCTCGAAACCAATTTCTTTGACCAACTTTTCAACTAGCCATTGTGGCATACTAATTTCAATTCCCAAGCGTTTCATCGGATCTTTGATTTCATCTAAACTTGGCACTTTCTGTCTTTGAATATTACGTAAAACACCATTAACAAATTTTCCAATGCCAATATTCCCTCTTTTTTTAGCAATTTCAACCGCTTCATTGACAATCGCATGATCGGGCACGCGATCAAGATAGAGTATCTGGTAAAGCGAAAGCAGCAATAATTGTTTCACCCAAGGATGAACTTTTTTGGCGTTTGCAATAAAAGGTGCTAAATAAAAATCTAATAATAGTTGGCGACTTACTGTTCCATAAACAATCTCGGTTAGTAAGCGGCTATCTTTTTCATTAAGTTGTCCATGTTCAATACTCTCATTTAGTAGTAAATTCGAATAGGCGCCTCCTTTATGAATGCGTTCTAACACATCCAAAGCGACCCAACGCACTGTTTGTTTAGTTTTCATGTAGTCCAACCTTTTGACCTGCCTTTATCTTTTGGCCACTTCCATTTAAAAAAGCTTGGATGGCCTGCTTACTCTTTCCAGCTGGTTGTAATTCTTTTATAGCAAGCACCGTTTGCTGCCCACAAGCAATCCACAGCTGTTTTTTGTCTCGAAGAATAATGGTCCCAGGCTGTTTATCCGTCTTTTCTTCTATTGGCTCAACAGACCATATTTTTAAACGAGCACCTTCATATATAGTGTAGGCAATTGGCCAAGGCCGCATCCCACGAACTTGTTGATCAATAGCTTGCGCTGATTTTTCCCAATCGATTGCTTCTTCTTCTGGTTTGATATTAGGTGAAAAAGTAACCTGACTCTCGTCTTGTGGGACTGGTTTTTGCCCTTCAATAATTTTTGGTAATGCCTCTAATAATAATTCTCTACCTAGTAAACTTAATTTATTGAATAAGATTCCAACATCATCGTTTTTAGTGATTGGTAACTCTTTTTGAGCATAAATTCCACCGGCATCCATTTTTTTGATCATTTCCATAATGGTTACCCCTGTTTTTTCTTCCCCATTTATAATGGCATAATGAACCGGAGCTCCCCCTCGATATTTTGGTAATAAAGAAGCATGAACATTTAATGCTCCAATCTTGGGAACTTGCAATAATTTTTCTGGTAGGAATTGACCAAAGGCAGCGGTAATCAATAGATCAGGAGCTAGGTCAATTATTTTTTCCATTTCTTTTGAGCCACTGATTTTTTGTGGCTGTAAAACTGAAATACCTAATCGTAAGGCGGCTTCTTTTATCGGGGTTGCTGTCATTATTTTTTTCCTACCGACCGGACGATCAGGCTGCGTGACAACAGCTAAGACTTCATAATCATTTTCAACCAATCCTTCTAAAATTGGGACGGAAAACTCTGGAGTTCCCATAAATACAACTTTTGTCATGTTTTTCCCACTCCTTTAAATAAAACTCAAGGGTTCATTATCAATGGCAACAAATAACTGATTGCGTTGATCTTTTTGACTTTTTTGTAAAATTTCATGCAACACCTCGTGCAGTTGCGGTTCGTTTTTATATTTAATAATCAATTGATAGTAATAGCGGTTTTTTATTCGCGCGACACTACTTGGTACCGGACCTAATAAGATACTTTGTGGTGAAAGTCGTTGTTTGATACTTTCAGAGATTTGAAACATGCGTTTAGCAGCGCTGGCCTCTTCTGGATGACTACAAGTAATTTTTAAAGTAAAAAAGTAAGGCGGATAACCGCTTTGATGGCGCATGAACATTTCTTTTTTGAAAAAAGTTTCATAGTCTTGCTGCTGCGCTAACACAATCGCATGATGCTCTGGATTAAAGGTTTGAACTACCACTTCTCCAGCTTTTTCAGCACGACCCGCTCGTCCACTAACTTGCGTCAACAACTGAAACGTACGTTCACTAGAACGAAAATCCGGCAAGTTTAGCGCCGTATCAGCATTTAACACACCTACTAAGGTAATATTAGGAAAATCTAAGCCCTTGGCTATCATTTGTGTCCCTAATAAAATATCGGCTTTTTGTTTACCAAAGGCTGTCAAGATTCGTTCGTGAGCCCCTTTTTTTCGTGTGGTATCCACATCCATTCGTAAAATTCGGGCCTCAGGAAACAGTTCTTGCAGTTCCACCTCGACCTTTTGTGTCCCTGTTCCGTAATAGCGTATCTTATTGCTACCACAATCGGGGCAACGATAAGGAATTTTTTCTTCATGTCCACAATAATGACAACGCATCGTTTTCGTGTCCATGTGTAGGGTTAATGAAATATCACAGTTGGGACATTGCAAAACATAGCCACAGTCACGACACATCAAAAAAGAAGAGTAACCACGCCGATTCAATAATAAAACGATTTGTTCCTTTTTATCCAAACGATCGGCAATCTTTTCTTTTAATACCTCAGAAAATGTACTTGTATTTTTCTTCGCATATTCTTCTTTCATATCAATAACTTGAACACTTGGCAAAGTCGCCTCTTTATTGGCACGTTTGGGCAAACGTAAAAGATGGTACACATCTTTTTGAGCACGCGCACGTGATTCCAAAGAAGGCGTGGCACTTCCCAAGACTACTGGACAATGGTGGTATTTCCCGCGCCAGATTGCTAAATCGCGTGCGTGATAACGAGGCGTTTCTTCTTGTTTGTATGAAGATTCGTGTTCTTCGTCCACAATGATCACGCCGATATTTTTTAAAGGTGCAAAAATTGCCGAACGGGCGCCCACGACAACTTGTGCCTCTTGCCGTTCAATTTTACGCCATTCATCATATTTTTCTCCTTGCGACAACCCACTATGCAAGACTGCGACAGCTTCACCAAAGCGTCCTTTAAATCGTTCGACCATCTGAGGCGTCAAGGCAATCTCTGGCACAAGCATAATGGCCGTTTCACCTTTTTCGAGCAAAGAAGCAATGGTTTGGAGATAGACTTCTGTTTTACCGCTTCCGGTGATTCCTTCCAATAAAAAAACTTCAGCACTTTTTTGTTTTTCTGCCGCTAGTATTTTTTCAACAGCCGTTTGTTGTTCCGCATTTAAGTCCAAGGAAACAGTTTTTTTAAATGCTCGATGTTGGTATGGATCACGGTAATCCTCTACCTCTTCAAACTGCAGCCACTTGTTTTCTAATCCTTTGTTCAAAACTGCTAGTGAAAGGCCTTTTTCTTTATAAAAAGAAACAGGTTGAAACTCTTTTTCGACCAATAACTCGGTTAGTTCAACTTGGCGATGTGCCGACTTAGAAAGAGACGTTTGGATTTCAGGTAAGGATTTTTTAGTGATCAAACTACGTACATAACGCGTCGTTTTGATGGTATTTCTATTTTTAACCAAGTAGCGGACGTCTACAATGCTTTGTTCCCGTAATTTTTTTAAAGCTTCTAGAATCCCTGCTTGCTCCGCTTCTTCCCAGTCAATTTCATTGGATTTAGAAAAAAACTTGTCTTTGGCTTCATGCTTTTGGTCAAGTAATACAATTTTTTTCTGGTACTTGGCTTTCATCACAGCTGGTAACATCGTTTGTAAACACGTAATTTTAAAAGCATACGAGGTTTCTTTCATGTAATCGGCCAATTCTAAAAGTTCTTTGTTAAGTACAGGTGTCAAATCTAAGACTCGAACAATATCTTTTAATTCTTTTTCAACATTATCTTCTACTTTTACAGCTATCACAAAGCCTTGAATGTGCCGATTTCCATTACCAAAGGGAACTTCAACACGCATACCAACTTCAACCACATCTTGAAGTTTTTTGGGGACTTGATAAGTAAATGGTTGATCGGTTTGCATCGTCGGAACATCCACGATTACTTCTGCTTGCATCTTTTCTCCTTTCCATATCAAATAAAATTAATAGTTTCGATGGCTTCTCATCCTCTATTTTACTCGAAAAAGAATTATTTGTCTTGAAAACAAAAAAGCTTCTTACAAAATGAAAAAGTCTGGAAGTTTTTCCAGACCTAACTTTTTATGCTTTTTTATCATCTTTGATCCGTTGTTCTAATTCTTTTTTTTCTTGTTCTTCTTGTTTACGCTTTTCCTCAGCTTCCAATTTCATCCGTGCTCGTTTAACCTCAGGATGCGGATCAATCAAAACAGATTCAGCATCGATTTCTTCTAGGGCTTGTCCCACACTTTTTACTGAATCAAAGTGGTCTAACGTAGGTTTTGCACCCCCATCTAATTCATGGGCACGTTTACTAGCTAAGATAACAAGTGAATACTTTGAATCGACACTTTCTAATAATGAGTCGATCGATGGTTTTAACATCATAATCCTTACAACTCCTCTAACATTTTTCGATATTTTCCAATGACACGATCCACGCGAAAATGCTCGCTGGAAATAATATCTTTGATTCTTTCCACTGCTTTTGGGACTTCATCATTAACAACGGCATAATCATATAAAGACATCATTTCGATCTCGTCACGAGCAACTTTCATTCGTTCATCGATAACCTCTGGTGCGTCTGTTCCCCGTTCAGTGATTCGTAAACGTAATTCAGCCAAATCAGGAGGCGTTAAAAAGATAAAGACACCATCTGGCACTTTTTCTTTTACTTGACGAGCTCCTTGTACTTCTATTTCTAAAAAAACATCTTTGCCTTTTTCTAACGTTTGTAAAACATATGGCAAAGGGGTTCCATAATAATTACCGACATATTCTGCATATTCTAACATATCGCCTTTGTCTATCATTGCCTCGAACTCTTCACGGGTGCGGAAATAATAATCGACACCTTCAATTTCACCGATCCGTTGTTTGCGAGTTGTCATAGAAACAGAATATTGAAAATCATTATCTTCACTTTCAAATATTGCTTTTCGAACCGTTCCCTTACCAACTCCAGAAGGGCCGGATAAAACAATCAATAATCCTCGCTCAGTCATTTGGACGTCCTTTCCCTTGTAGGTTTGTTTAACGTCTATTTTGCACTTTTTTTTGAAAATTTTCAAGGATTAGTTTATTATAGGCGAATTTTTCTCAAAAAACTAGGAGAAATCCTGATTCTTATACAATTTATATTTTTTAGCTGCCCTCTTTTTACATTTCAGTCAGTAATTGCTTTAACGCTTCAAATTCCTCATTGGTTAAGGTGATACCTTTCCCCATTTTCGTATGGTCTGGATTCCACAAACGTAAATCAAATTTTGGCGGGCGGCCACTCCAACTCACCAAATTCAACTCCTTTTTCCATCCTTTTGCATTTTCCGATAAAACTCCAATTGTTTCGACAATTTCAAAAGAAAAATCTGTTGCCATCTGCTTTTCCTCATTTCTATCCATTCTTTTTATCAGCTAAAGGTACGCTATTTTTCCTTCGTTCTTTTAAAAAAATGCCTCAAAAAAATTAAAACGTATTTTTCTCTAGAGCAAACGTCTGCTTCATCTCTTCGGTTGCTTCAGAAATCGGTGTTTCTTTTTCTAATTCGCCTTGGACGACCCAGCGTGTAATACCAGCGGCTTCTGCACAAGTAATTAATGTAATTAAATTCTTTTTCTCCACTTCTTCCACAACTTCTACTTGTGTTGGTTGGATTTGTTTAGATACAGTTACCTGGTAAGCATAAATCTTTTCTAAATCAGTCAAATAAATCGTATCGTCTATTTGTAAGTGATCAATTTTTGTAAATAATAGGTCCGAACCTTCTACCCGATGACTGGCTAAGGCATAATTTCCTTTTCCCATTTGTTGCTCAGGAGTAAAGGTGCCTGCACCATACAGCAACGCTTCGTTACTCAATCCTTTGAAAATAGGAAGATTGATGCCTATTTTAGGAATAGCAACCGCTCCGATCACTGGTAACTGAGACTCACCAAACTGCGCCTGCATGACCTTTTCAAAACTGATTGGTTCTACTGCATCAAAGTCAAACGTTGCTTCTTTTTGCGTGTTTTTTTCAATCTCTTGGCGACTTACTTGATTGATTGCATAGTTGTCCGTATTTTTTTGCATTACCTTTTTTTTGATTGGATCATTAAAAACCAGAAGTAACCCCACTAGTAACAATACAATTAAAAAAAGGTTGATTAAACGATTTTTCCATTTTGATTTTTTTTCTTTTTTAGGTCTCATCTTTTTTCTCCATAAGAATATGTTTACTCTTTTATCATAGCACAAAACCATTTAAAAAAGCGATTGAATAATTGCTAGATTTACGATTATTACTGTTTGTAATGTAATTTTAAAAAAAACGAAACAAGCTTTTTTTATTCTTTTATTGTAAACTATAGATAGGAGATAATGCCTAGGGGGAGGAGAGTAAAATGGTTGATTGGATTTATGTGCATATTGATACAATTAGTAATTCAGTCTTAACTCAAGGAATCACCGCAAAAGATTTTCATCAAGAGATTATTCACCAGCCAAAAAACTTGTTGCTCTTAAATCCTTCCAACGAATTAGGCGAATTTGAAACGAATACGGCACTAAAAATTATTCGTGGTAGTGAAGCGGTAGAAAACTATTTTCGTTCCATGGACAAAAAGCAGACGGTCAACGAAAATAAATGGATTGATTTTACAGATCCACTGATGCTAAAAGAATTGACGCCCTTGGAAATTTCTGAATTGCTTTATTTCGGACATATGAAAACTCATTTACATTCGCCCTTTTTTTATAAACTGCAAAATAATTTTGCTTACTTTGATTTAGAAGATGAGATTGCCCGTATTTATTATCGCTATCTAGATGAGTTTTACCGCGTTCTGGCAGGAAAAATTACTCAAAATATGTTTTCCCAAATCAATAAAAAACGCTTTTTCCACCGTCCCATTGTTGTTGATAAAGTTCCCATCGATACAATGAAGTCATTAAAAGAACTGATGCGTGAAGGAATCACTTTTTCTTTCTCACAAGCAATTGTTGATAATAAAACTTATCAAATCCCTATTTTTCTGGTAGGTGACATTCTTTTTCGGATGTCCACACCCCCATTTAAAAAAGAAATACGTGTAGGCTCTCTCGATTATGATTGTGAACGAAAAGAATGGTTCTTGCATTTAGAAGATGATTCCATGCCGCTTTCCCCGTTAACAAGCTCTTATTAAAATACTTGTCTCCCCTAGTGCACTAGGGGATTTTTTTATCAATGACTACGGAAAATTTTTTAGCACAATTCCCCGAATCATGACCACCCGTCAAACGGGTGGTTTGCTCTGGGGCTATAAGCCCCTGTTACTAGCCAGCGTCTCAAGGCGCTGGCTTTCACAGTTTGTTCAAGCCACATTGGTTTTGTCACTTTTGCCGTCTCTAA
>DXDB01000103.1 GCA_019115705.1 Candidatus Tetragenococcus pullicola
TAAACGCTTTAGCGCGTAGTCCGAGTTTGAAGCTTGGCAGACCTGAGACTATGGCTCAGGTCGGTCCCACAGCAGACAGTAGCAGACACATTCGTGTAGTGTAGCACTCAAGTTGGGCCGTGAATTGTAACGCCAAAAACGATACGTCTGCGTTTATAAAGACTTCTTTTTTTAAAGTTAGGTTTTCAACCGCTATCTCTTGATAGACTTATCGACATTCTATAGCAAATTCGCCAGTACTACTAACTCCCTTATTCCAATAAATGATAACCGTAAAACTAGTTTAACCGATTCAATGATAGGTGTCGATCAAACGATTCCCATGACTTGGAGTTACTTTTTGAATCAGCAGAGAAAACAGAGTCATAAGAATTGGAAAAATAGCCGCTCCCAAAATTCCAAATTTCAACTGGTTACCTGCTGTTTTGGAAACAAACCCTACGACGGTCGGTCCTAAAGAACAGCCTAAATCTCCAGCTAAAGCTAGATAAGCAAACATCGCCGTCCCACCATTACGAATCATTCGTGAAGCCAAACTAAAGACTCCTGGCCACAAGATTCCAACTGCCATTCCGCTTAAGGAACAGCCGATAAACCCAAAAATCGGGGCATTGGTCAATCCTATCAATAAGTAGGAAAAAACGGCTAATACACTACTCAGTGTAATGAATCGTTCTAAATTTATTTTTTGCCCAAATTTCCCATAAAAAAGACGTGTTAGTCCCATCATCAGGGCAAAACTACACGGACCTGCTAAATCACCAACGACTTTTGAAACGCCTAAACCTTGCTCAGCAAAAGCAGAAGCCCATTGACTAACTGCTTGTTCACTGGCTCCAGAACAAACCATCATCAACAAAAAAAGCCAGAAAAATTTATTTTTAAACAACGCTCGAATAGATAAACCCGTTTGACCTTCCTCTATCAACGAGGCTATCGGAACACGGGTAAAAATAAAGGCATTGAGTAAAGGTAAAATAGACCAAAGAAGTGCTAAAAATGACCAATTTTGGATACCAAAAGCAAGAAAAAATAGACTAGAAATTAAAACGACTCCTAAATACCCCCAACAATAAAAAGAATGGAGCATGCTCATCGTTTTTTCTTTGTGGTCGGTTGGACAAGCCTCAACAATTGGACTAACCAACACTTCTAATCCACCGCCACCAATCGCATACAATACCACAGCCGATAAAAGGCCTAGAAAAGGGGAAGTAAAAAAGTAAGGAAAAATAGCCAGACCCATCAAGCCCACGGCCGCAAAAAGATGTGCTGCGACAATTGAGATGCGATAACCAATTCGATCCACAAAAAAAGTGGCTACAAAATCAACCAATAGTTGAACCATAAAATTAACGGTAATCAATAACGTAATTTGCTCCAATGGAATTTGAAACTGTTTTTGAAAGGTTAAAAATAATAAGGGAGCAAAAGTATTAACAATAGCTTGCACAATATAACCCACAAAACAAGCTTGTACTGTTTTTTGATAATTGACTGACATATTTCCTCCTAAAAATCTAGTTTTCATTTGTTAAAGATGCTCTGACTCGTTTTTCTTCTTTTTGGCGCAAGCGGATAGCTCTAAAAAAATCAGTTAACAACGTACGACATTCTGTTTCTAACACATCCCCTTCTACATAACACCAATGATTAAAACGTTGATCGTGTAAAAGATCAACCAGACTTCCACAAGCACCTGCCTTTTTATCCCAAGCTCCAAAATAAACTTCTTCGATACGGGCTTGTTGAATTGCCCCACTGCACATGGGACAAGGTTCAAGTGTTGCAAATAATTGGGCATTTTCTAACCGCCAAGACCCTACCTTTTGACAGGCTTTGGTAATAGCAATCAATTCCGCATGAGAAGTTGCCAATTGACTGTTTTCACGAATATTATGCCCTCGTCCGATGATTTTTCCTTCTAAGACCACAATAGCTCCGATAGGCACTTCGGCTTTTTCTTTGGCAAGTTTGGCCTCTTTAATGGCTTCTTTCATAAAAAATTCTTTTTCTACGTGATTTAAAGAACTTTGCTTCACCATGTTCTTCCTTTCTTTTTTTCCATAAAGAAAGTCGTCATCTTTATGGAAAAAAGATGACGACCAACTGTTTCTAGTGATTACATCATATGATCGGCTAAATCATAAAGTTTGTCTTTGACGTTTTCTGTCGTTTCTTTGATATTTTCACCATAGGAAGTAACGGATTGTTTGCCAGCCTTTACTTTATCACTGACTTTTATCAAAGAAGCAATATCTTTATCATCTAAATGATCCACAATATCCAAAAGCGTTTCATTGCCGTTGAACTTGTCTTGAACAAACGATTTTACTTGGTGACGATTTTTTAAGGTTTGCACTTTATTGATAACTTTGTCAGAAATAACAACTGCAGTTACCACTCCGGCTGCTGCGGTGACACCTAAACCAATTGATATTTTTGTCGATGTTTTCATAGTGATCTTCTCCCTTGTTTTTTTGTTTCAAAAGAATTATTCTATTTCGAATTCTTTATCTGTTACAATCATACCATGTCTTTAAAAAAATGAACACTGATAAGGTCAAAACATAGACGAAATGACTGACTCGCCTTACACTTCGCCCAACGTTTTTAACGTACCTTCAATGATTGGATAAGAAATTTTTTGATCCCAAAATTTAATAAATGGTCCCATCAAAAATGCACTGATAAAAGTACCCATTCCTACCGGCCCCTGAAAAAAATAAGCGATAAGAGAAAAGCCAACATCTTGAACGACCCGGACGAAACGATAATCTAGTTTTGTGTAATCCACGATAACAGGAGCAATCGCATCATAAGGAGCTGTCCCAACAGAAGCTGCCATGTAAAAAGAAGCGCCAAACGTGAAAATCAGTACACCGATGAATAAAAATAAAAGTTGACTGAACCAACTATTTGGCTCGATTTGATAAGTATTCATCATCTTTGTAAAAAAGTCAATGAAAAAACCCGCACCTACCATGTTAATCACAGTCCCGGTACCAATATACTTTCTTCCAAAAACGACCAAGAGTACTAGTAAAAATCCATTCATCAGCAATTGGTAAACCCCTAAGGATAATCCCAAAAGATTTCCTAAGGCGATATTTGAACTAGTATAAGGATCCAGTCCAACCTGACCAATTCGTAAGGTTGCGGCACCAAGTCCTAAAATGGCGACTCCAATGAAAGCAAAGAGTGAACGAAGTAGAATTTCTTTTGAACTCTTTTTCAGGCTCATTTTCTTTTTTCCTCTCTGAGTGTTAGTAAAAGAGTTTAACGTCTGCGATTATTATTTCCAAATAGCAAAACTAAACGTAACAATTGTAAAGCTGTACTGATCATTGCTGCAACATAGGTTAATGCGGCCGCAAATAATACCTTGCGCGCCATAGGTACTTCCTCAGGCGTCAA
>DXDB01000104.1 GCA_019115705.1 Candidatus Tetragenococcus pullicola
ATAGTCATTGCGCCCTAGTTTTACTTGTTGCTGGTTATCTAAAATCGATAGTGATAGTTTCATGAATGTTCCTCCTCGTTATTTTTCTTCATTATAACTTAAAAGCAACTTTCTTGCCATGAGATGAAAAACTTGACACACACAGTTAATGCTCATCGATTGATTAATTCTTTATAGGCCACTTCATATTTCTGAAGCGATTTTTTTGAATAAAAAGCAATTTCATTTTCTCTACTGATTTCTTTTTAATTAACAAATCCCAGGCGTCATTATTCACACCAACCATCTCTCCGACATGTATATTGGCTCTTTCTAAAAAATCTTGAAGGACAGTAATGACAACAGAATTACCTACTTTTCTAATCTTTTCTTCAACCTGCATCGTTTTCGACCTCCTTATTTCAAACATAGTATATACACAAGTCTTTTGTTTTATACAAAAAGCCTTTTTTCCAGCCGTGACAATAAAAAACCAACGAGTAACAAGTTAATGCTACACGCTGGTTTTATGTTTGAAGCTATCTTACAAAAATACCTTTATTTTAACAATAATTCGTCCTCATTTAATTCTTTGCCACTATTTTTTTGAAAGAGCTCCATCAATTTTGGAACGGTTAAATGTTTTTTCTCTTCTTCCTTTAGATCAACCACAATTTGTCCTTGATGTAACATAATCAAACGATTGCCGTAAGTAATCGCATCTTCCATATTATGTGTCACCATAAAGGCAGTCAGTTGATTCTCTTCAATCATACGTTGTGTCAAATTCATCACTGTTTGTGAGGTTTTAGGATCCAAAGCAGCACTATGCTCGTCCAATAAAATTAAATCCGGTCGTTGCAACGTAGCCATCAGTAAAGTAATGGCTTGGCGTTGTCCCCCTGATAATAAGCCGATTTCTGTATTCAAGCGATCTTCTAAACCAAGATTGAGTGTTTTCAACTGTTCTTTAAAGAACGGACGGTTTTTCGCTTTTACTGCTAAACTAAAGCCACGACGATTGCCGCGCTTTAAAGCTAGTGCTAGATTTTCTTCAACCGTAAGTCGTACAGCAGTGCCTAATTTGGGATCTTGAAAAACCCGACTGATCGACTTCGAACGTTTGATGACGGATTGCTTAGTGATTTCTTTGCCGTTCAAGGTAATTTTGCCTGTTTTTATCGGAATAGCACCGGCAATACTATTAAGTAACGTTGATTTTCCGGCGCCATTCCCACCAATAATCGTAATAAAGTCACCGGCTTCAATGCTAAGATCGATTCCTTTTAACACGTGATTTTCGTTGATTGTTCCTGGCTCAAAAATTTGGTGCAAGTTTTTAATTTCTAAAACAGTTGACATCTTAGCGTGCCCCTTTCTTTTGTCCCAGGTGGATCTTTCCTTGTAACTGTGGCAAAGAAAGACAAATCACTAAAACGATGGCTGAAGCGATTTTAGCATCTGCTGGTTGGACGTTGAATTCAAAAACAATAGCTAAAATAAAACGATAAATGACGGCTCCCAAGACAATGGACAGCAAACGGAACAACAACGGTTTATTAGCAAAAATAACTTCAGCAATAATAATCGAAGCCAGCCCAATAACGATCGTTCCGACTCCAGAATTCAAATCAGCAAAGCCATTATTTTGAGCAATTAAAGCGCCCGATAAAGCAATACAACCATTCGAAATCATATACCCGATGATCTTCATGTTGTCAGTATTGATACCATTGGCTTCACTCATCTCGATATTGTCGCCAGTAGCACGGATGGCTAACCCGATTTCGGTCCGAAAGAATAAAAATAATAATAAAATAACAAGCAATGTCACAAGTAGTCCGATAATCAGTGTTGCATTCACTTTCGTCAAGCCAGCAGTTTGCAAGATACTAAACATCGTTTTTTCGCCTAATAAAGGAATATTTGGTCCACCCATTACACGAGAAGTCACTGAGTACAATCCTGTCATGGTGATGATTCCGGCTAATAAAGCAGGGATTTTTAATTTGGTGTGTAAAAATCCAGAGCATAATCCTGCTAAAACACCGCCCAAAAATCCAGCGACAGTTGCTAACCAAGGAGACTGCCCGTTGGCAATCATGACTGCTGCAATCCCACCGCCTAAAGGAAAACTTCCTTCAGCGGTTAAATCGGCAATATCTAAAATTCGAAAGGTAATAAATACCCCAATTGCTAAAAGAGCCCAGACAACACCTTGAGATGCTGCCGATTGTATAATGATCAAAATATCCATAGTTGTTATTCCCTCTTATCTTTTCATTGATTGCTTTTTTATTTTGGTTCTTCAATCGTCTCCGGATCAATATCTAAAGCTTTTGCCATTTCTTCATTAATCACTAGTTCTAAATCTTCGGCTGATTCAACGGGCATATCGCTTGGTTGTGCATCCCCATCTAAGATTTTAGCCGCCATCAGACCCGTTTGTTTTCCTAAAGAGGTGTAGTCAATCCCAAAAGTACATAATGCCCCATCGTTGACTTGATCCACAGATCCTGTGACCACTGGCGTTTTTGTTTCTTTGGCTACTTGTCCAACAAGAGGAGCAGCACTAGCAAACGTGTTATCCGTTGGAATATAGATCCCATCAACATCTTTGGCAAGGCTTGTTGTCACTTGTTGGACATCGTTGGTTGTATTAGCCGTCATTTCTTTTACCTTGATGCCTTCTTTTTCTAACGCTTCTTTAGCAGCCTCTGCTTGAAACTTCGAGTTAGATTCTCCGGCATTATACATAATTCCAATTGTTTTGGGCTCATCAATGACACTTAACAATAAAGCAATTTGTTTTTCAATTGGCACCATATCTGTCGTTCCCGTTACATTTCCCCCCGGTGCTTCGTTGGACTGAACTAAATTCGCATCGGCTAAATCTGTCACCGCAGTTACGACAATTGGAATATCTTGTGTTTCATTGGCTAATGATTGAGCCGCAGGAGTTGCGATACCCAATAGCAAATCAGGTTTATCTTTCAGTAATTTTTCACTCATACTTTTTAAATTATCTTGACTATTTTGAGCATTTTGATAATCAATGGTTACATTCTCGCCTTCTTTATAACCACCTTCTGCTAATCCCTCTTTAAAGCCTTCATAAGCCGCGTCTAATGACCCATGTTGGACCAGCTGCAAAATGCCTACTTGCTTACCATTCTCATTTGTTGCTACGTCAGAATTACTTTCTTTGCCACAAGCCGTTAAAGTCAGTGCGCTTAAAACTGTCATCGCAAGTGTCATCATCTTTTTCATTTGTTTTCCTCCTAGGGCAACTCCATTGCCACTTTTTTTATTTTTAGCAACTAAAAAGTCCATTTAGAAAAATCTAAATGGACGAAGGAATTTCTAAAATTATATCGATTGCTTCAGCCATTTGGATTTTCCGAAATGGCTAATTGGTCGCACGAAAATGCTCTAGCCATTGGGTATCAAGTTTACTTGATTGCTTGCATCCAATTGCTGAATACAAGCCTACCTAAAATAGCTAAAGTAGAAATAATTATTCAATTGTGAGGACTTCTCTATTTGGTTTCGTAACATAAAAACTACCTCCCGCTTGAATTGTCCTTAGTTTACGACCTAAAAAAAGAATTGTCAACAAAAAGTTTTAAATTTTCTGAAATTTCTCAAAAAAACAGTTACAATTCACAGCT
>DXDB01000105.1 GCA_019115705.1 Candidatus Tetragenococcus pullicola
TTTCCCGTCACTTTTACAACCGTTCCAACGCCCCAAATTTTGTGCTTGGCTTTATCACCGACCATCCAATCAGTTGAAGCATTTTCCGATCGTTTTTTGGATGAAACAATTGCTTGTTTAGGTTGTTGATACGTCGGTTTAAATACTTTTGGCTCGGAGGTTTTTCTAGCAAACCTTGGTGTATTTGCCTGTAAGCCTTCTTCAGCTAGTAGTTCTTCATCGATCTCTTCAACAAAGCGTGAGATAGGATTATACTGGGTACGGCCATAGAGTGTTCTTGAAAATGCGTTTGTTAAATAGAGCTTTTCTTCTGCTCTGGTTATCCCTACATAAGCTAGACGCCGTTCTTCTTCTAATTCTTTTTCTTCCATCATCGCTCTTGATAAAGGAAAGAGATTTTCTTCCATGCCAATCAAGAAAACGACTGGAAATTCCAAGCCTTTTGCTGCATGCAAGGTCATTAAAGTTACTTGCGTCGTTTCTTCTTCGTATTGATCGACATCTGACAGTAAAGCCAAATCGTTAAGGAAGATGGTTAATTTTTCCTCAGGCACATTTTCTTCGTCCTCTGATAAATTTTCCCATCGTTTGTCAAATTCTTTGGTAACAGTTAAAAATTCCTCCAAATTTTCCAAACGGGTTTGAGCTTCGATTGTATTTTGAACTTTCAAATCTTGTTCATAGCCACTTTTGTCTAATACTTCTTCAGTTAACTCAGTGATCGAAAGAAAAGGGATCATTTGCTGAAAACCTACCATCAAATCACTGAATTTAATCAGTTCTTTCCTAGCTTTCCCACCGATATTGGACAATTCAACATTTTGACTAGCTTCTAATAAGGACCAGTCATGAGAAGTCGCAAAATCACGCAATTTATCGACACTACTAGCACCAATTCCTCTTTTAGGGACATTAATAATACGTTCAAAACTAATCGAATCTTCCGGATTGGCAATCGCATTTAAATAAGCCAAAATATCGCGAATTTCCTTGCGATCATAGAACTTATGACCGCCGACCATGGTATAAGGAATATTTGATTTTAAGAAAGCTTCTTCGACAATACGAGATTGCGCATTGGTCCGATAAAGTACAGCAAAATCGCCATATTTACGTTGATTTTCTTCGATCTGTTTTTGAATTTGTTTAACGACAAATAATCCTTCTTCATGCTCTGAATTGGCCCGAAAATAAGTGATTGGCTCACCAGCTTGATTTTGGGTCCATAGCTTTTTCTCACGACGATGTTGGTTATTATGAATCACGTTATTAGCCGCTTGTAAGATTTTTTGTGTCGAGCGATAATTTTGCTCTAATAAAATGACTTGAGCATTCGGGTAGTCTTTTTCAAAATCCAAAATATTTTGCATGTCGGCACCTCGCCAACCATAGATACTTTGGTCAGCGTCTCCCACCACGCATAAGTTTTTAAAACGACCAGCTAACAAATTCACCAAGGTATACTGGGCATGATTGGTATCTTGGTATTCATCGACGTGAATGTAATGAAACTTATTTTGATAATATTGCAAGACTTCTTCATGTTCATGAAATAAACGAATGGTATTCATGATCAAATCATCAAAATCCATGCTCTGATTTTTCCGTAATTCTTTTTGGTAACGATCATAACAACGTCCAACGACTGCTTGAAAGGGATCCCCTTGAAGATTTTTATAATCCTCTGGTGTTTGTAACCCGTTTTTAGCATTAGAAATTTGCCCTAAAATTCCACGCGGACTAAATTTTTTAGGGTCTAAATTCAATTCTTTTAAAATTCGTTTCATTAAGGTCACTTGATCAGAAGAATCTAAAATCGTAAAATTACGGCTATAGCCAATTTGGTCGACATCGCGACGTAAAATTCGGACACACATGGAGTGAAAAGTCGAAATCCAGACATTTTTCCCTTCTTCTCCTAAAATAGCAATCACACGATCTTTCATTTCACGCGCTGCTTTATTGGTAAAGGTAATGGCTAAAATATTCCAAGGATTGACTTCTTTTTCTTCAATCAAATAAGCGATGCGGTGCGTCAATACACGCGTCTTCCCACTTCCAGCTCCCGCCATAAGAAGCAGTGGCCCTTCTGTACATTTGATGGCTTCTTCTTGTTTTGGATTCATTCCATTTAATAATTGTGCTTTGGATGACATTTTTAACATCCTTTCTTTTTTCAATCCTTTTTATTATATCATCAAGTGTCCTTTCAAAAAACCGAACAAGCCTATTTTAATCAGCGAATTTTTTAAAAAAATAATTTGACAACCCTCTTTTTAAAACGTAAAATTAATTTTGTTGTCGCGGGTGTGTTGGAATTGGTAGACAAGCAGGATTCAGAATCCTGTGAGTGTAACGCTCGTGTGGGTTCGACTCCCATCATCCGCATCTTTTTAAAAAACTTTTACTAACTGACGATTCTTATCGATTAGTTAGTGAAAGTTTTTTTCATTTTCTGAAAGAAAAAACTTACACAAAAATTTTATTTGTGCTACAGTTGTTTCTGTTTGTTTTAAAGAAAAAAGGAGTGAAACATATTGCCAACCAATAAAAAAGAAAGTTTGATTTTTACTAGTTTGATGTGTTCCATGATGGTCATGGGAATGAGTGTTTATAATTTGCTCTTACACGGGCATTTTTCGATGGGAGAATTACTAAAAGGATTTATCCCCGGGGTCATTGTGGCCTTTATTTTAGATGAATTTGTGGTTGGAGTGCTTGCTAAAAAAATTGCCTTCAAACTACCAATCAACCCTGAGAAAAAGATACAAGTGATTTTAACAATCACTTTTTGCATGGTTCTTGGAATGGTGACCTGTATGTCCTTATTTGGAATTATCATAGAATTAGGATTTCCCAATAAGATGTTAGGTTTGTATCTTCATGCTTGGAAGATGAATTTTATCGTTGCTTTGCCTTTACAATTAATTATCGTCGGTCCAATCTCACGTAAAATATTGGCAAGTATTCAAGCGTAAAGCAAGTTTTGATTCTTTCTAGAAAACTTCTGGTATGATAGCTTACGAGGAGGAAATAGCTTGAATAAAATAATGAAAACAATCGGTATTCTTCTTATAACGATTCTACTTATTGCCGCTGGATATTTACTTTATTTATTTGCTGATTATGATCGTATCCCTGATCAAATAGCGCTAGATAATCGAAACAATAGCCAACAAAAAATTCCTATCAAGAAAGATTTAAAAGCGATGACCTTTAATATTGGTTACGGCGCCTATACATCCGATTATACTTTTTTTATGGATGGTGGAAAAATTTCTCGTGCCAAAGATAAAGAAACCGTTGAAGAAAACCTGACTGGCATCATCGAGACAACAGAAAAACTTGAACCTCACTTGGCTTTTTTTCAAGAAGTCGATCAAGACGGTGATCGTTCCCAACATGTGGATGAAGTCGAACGTTTACAAAAGCATTTTTCAAACGCAAGTAGCACGTATGGAAAAAATTATCATTCTTCTTATCTCTTTTATCCTTTTTTGGAACCTATTGGAAAAGCCACTTCTGGTTTGGTCACAATCTCTAAAAGTGAAATAACAGAAACCATGCGTTATTCTTTACCAATTGAGACAAACTTCAATAAGTTTTTCGATTTAGACAGAGCCTTTATTGTAAGCCGGATACCAACAGACAATGAGAAAGAATTGATTGCCATAAACGTGCATTTATCCGCCTATTCAAAAGATCCCACCATTCTTGAAGCACAACTCAGCAAATTAACCGAAGTCATGAATGCCGAATATCAAAAAGGAAATTACGTTTTGGTTGCTGGCGACTTCAATCATGATATGTTAGGAAATAGTCCGGATATTTTTGAAATAGACGAAGAACGAAAAAGTTGGGACCAACCCTTTCCAGAAGAAAAGCTCCCACAACACTTCAGCCATCCTAAAGGAAAAATCGCAGAAAAGAAGATTCCTTCTGCTCGTAATTTGGATATCCCCTATCAACCAGGAAAATCCTACGTGACTGTTTTAGATGGCTTTTTAATTTCAGATAACATCTCAGCAAAAGAAGTGATGGTTTCTGATGAGCAATTTAAAAATTCAGACCATAATCCCGTTCTTTTGACTTTTCAATTAAATTAGAAATAAGTAAATTCTGACCCATGCCCAAGTAGACATTTTTGGACATGGGGTTTCGTTTTGAATGGCCAATTAGCCGTTCTTTCACATGCGTTCTTATGGGCGATTAGAGCTATTCAGACAGAAGTTTCCCATACTTATGGGTGATTAGCTCTATTCAAACAGAAGTCTTCAATACTTATGGGTGATTAGCGCTATTCAAACAGAACTTTCCAATACTTATGGGAGATTAGCTCTATTCAAACAGAAATCTCCCATTCTTAGTTATTGACGTTTGCTTGGCCAAAAAAATAGTTAGGAAAAGCCCTGCAAAAGTTTTTTAAATTTTGCAGAGCTTTCTTACTTTGTGAATCTAATGTAAAGCACCTATTATTTTTCTTTATTCTTTGTCAACAATCAATCAGTTATTGACTTAAAAAAGAAAAAACTTGTTTGCGACTGACAGTCCCAATTTCTTCATTATTTTTACCTAGTACGGTGACTTGCTCATTTTTAGCCAGTAAAGCAAATAACTCAGTAAAGTCAGCGTCGATGTTAATCTGGGAAAGATTGGTTTTTTTCTCTTTGGTAAAAAACTTTTGGTCAATGAGGACTCTCACCTTTTTATGGCTCGTCGATTCAAGTGGCGCCGTTTCCTCAAAAAAGGTACGAACGAATTCATTTTTAGGTTGATTTTGGATAACTTCTGGGCGATCACATTGGAGCAATTTGCCTTCTTGCATGATTGCTATTCGATCACCTAACTTCATTGCTTCTTGCATATTATGGGTGACAAAAACGAGTGTACTTCCTAATTGTTGATGTAAATCAAGAACCAATTCTTGTAAAGATGTTCTTGATAAAGGATCCAAGGCACTGAACGGTTCATCCATTAAAATCACTTCTGGACTTGCTGCAATCGCGCGCAAAATTCCGACACGCTGTTGTTCGCCACCAGAAAGTTCATTAGGATAACGATGCCCATATTTTTTAGGATCTAGTCCGACTTGTTGCAAAAGTTGAGCGGTTGTTTGTTTACGTTTCTTACGATCCCAGCCTAGCATTTCAGGAATCACCTCAATATTTTGTTCAACCGTCATATTCGGAAACAAGGCGATCTGTTGCAAGACATACCACATTTGCCACCGTAGTTTTTTTAAATCGTAGTCTTTTATTTTCTTCCCCTTGAAATAAATATCACCTGTAGTCGGAGTGGACAAAGCATTGATCATTTTTAGCGTGCTGGTTTTTCCACTACCAGAAGGACCCACCAAAATAAAGATTTCTCCTGCTTCAATTTTTAGATTAAGTCCATCAATCACCTTTTTTTCGCCGTATTGTTTACTTACTTTTTGAAATTCGATGATTGTACTCATTTTGTCCCCTCCTTAATCAAACCTTGTTCTACCAAAAACGCATGAGCCACACTTGCTGGATCTTTTTCTTCTACATTTACTTGGTAATTCATGTCAATCATTTCTTCTTCGGTTATTTTATCAGACAATTTTTCTAAGGCATTAACCGCTTCGGGATGATCGTTAGCAAATGAAGTCTTCATTAAAGGAGCCCCTTGGTAAGGTGGAAATAAGTTCTGATCATCTTCTAACGTTACTAAATCATATTCTTTGATTTCGCTATCTGTTGAATAAGCATCGATGATCTGAATATCTCCATTATCAATGGCTTGATATCTAAGAGCAGGTTCCATACTTTGAACACTTGAAAAATCAATGCTATAGGTCTCCTGAATTCCTTTATAGCCATCTTCTCGATCCGCAAATTCTAACGTAAACCCTGCTTTAATCTCATCTTGCAAAGAAGTTAAATCCGAAATCGATTGAAGATTGTATTCTTGAGCAAAGTCTTTTTTTACAGCCAAAGCATATGTATTTTGATAAGTCATTGGCGGTAACAGCGTCATTTCAAATTGGTTTTCCAATAATTTTTTAGCTTCCTCATAAGCCTCTTCACTCGTCCACTGTCTCTCTTTGTCTTTATCAGGAACTTTCACTAAACTCTCTAAAACAGTCCCGGTGAATTCTGGATAGATATCGATTTGCTCGTTGTCTAAAGCGCTGAACAAAAAGCTCGTCTTTCCAAAGTTCGGTTTGACTTCAACTTGGATATCCTCTTCCTCTTCAATTAATTCTTTGTACATGTTGGCTAAAATGTCTGGTTCTGATCCGAGTTTACCAGCAACAACAATGGTTTCTGGCTGAAAGATAGAACTTTGAGAAAGAGACAAACCACCAATAGCAACAATCAAAACAGCTAAAACAAGTAAAACCACGCGGGGACGCTTGTTTTGCAAATATTTGATCAAGGAACTAAAAATAACCGCCAGTAGAGCCGAACTGATGGCACCAATCAAAGTTAACGTTGGGTTGTTTCGATCAATTCCCAGTAAAATAAAGGTTCCTAAGCCACCTGCACCAATCAAAGCAGCCAAAGTAGCTGTTCCGATGATTAATACTAAAGCGGTTCGTATGCCGGAGATAATCATCGGCAATGCCAAGGGAATTTCAACTTTTCGTAGGCGTCGAAAACGCGACATTCCAAAAGCATCCGCGGCTTCAAGAAGCGATTCATCAATTTCCGTCAACCCGATATAAGTATTTTGAAAAATTGGCAACAAAGCATAAATGACTAAAGCAATCAACGCTGGTACCGTACCAATCCCTACAAAAGGTATCAATAAACCCAATAGTGCAAGTGATGGAATCGTCTGTAAGACACTTGTGATTTGCAAAACGACCTCTGCTATTTTTTTATGTTGCGCCAACCAAATCGCCAAAGGAATCGCAAGAACAGCTGCAATCAGTAGTGCAGAAATCGAAATTGAGAGGTGTTCAAAGGTAGCAGATATCAACTCTCCTTTTCGATCTCCAAGGGTTTGTAAAAAATCGTTCATGATCATTCCTCTTTCTAGTTTTAAATTTATGCGAAAAGACAAATTTTATCATAAAAACACTAATAATTTTACTTACATGCAAAGAAAAAAGTCATTGATAACAGTCAAGAGTACCTTCTGTTTAAAACATACTCCGCAGAACCATTATCAATGACCTACTATTAGTTTACTGAGGATTGTAGAAAAAGGCAAAAGATTTGCGTCCTTCTATTCTCTCGTATTCATTCCACCCTTTTTTTAAAGACGTATTTTATGAATAAAAAATTTATATCGCTTCTGGCTTCAAAAATGTAGCTACCGTTAATCTTATCGCAACACAATTAGAAACAAGTCAATTCAAGCGAAACTATGACTGGACAAAAAATAATTGGGTTATTTCATTAAGAGAATTACGCGAAATTGGTGAAAAAAATATCAAGGCATTCTAGATTGCGACTTCTTTATTCTTGTTTTTCCGGGCGGTAAAGGCACTAATATAGAGTTTGGCATTGCTATGGCTTTGCAAAAACCAATTTACCTTTACGATACCACTGACGAAATTGAAAACTTGGAGAAAACCAGTACCTTTTATTTTTTAGAAAATATCACAAGATTCCAGGGAAACGCCAAAAATTTTTGCCAGATGGTCTTAAATTCAGAAAAAAGCTACTGAATTGTGAGATTCAGTAGCTTATGAAGTCCTTTTTTTGCAAGATATCTATTGTAGTTTTGCGATCAATGCTTTCCAAATAGCGCTGCACGACAAAAGTATGTTAAACCAAAACACAAGATGTTTAAAGTAAGACTAATTCGAATAAAGATTATAGAAAACCGCTAGAAACGTTCATTTTTCTAGCGGTTCTTTTAAACTATGAAGGAAGGAACCCGGTTGAACAACTAACAAAGCTTGGTATACATCAAAGCAAAATTTGTATGTACTTATATTTCAATAATGTTTATCGTATTTCCATATGACTGAATAAGTTTAATTAAGTCTGTAACTTTAAGCCAAACTGTTGCAGTGTTGTCATTTGGATGAACGCCTATTAATTTTGAATCACCCATAAATTCATTGTCTAAAAACAGTATCACCTTATGCTCAGAATCGTTCAATAGTCCCAAAGGTGTTACTGCACCAGGTTCCAATCCCATAATATCCATTAAGTCATCTGATGATGCAAAAGACAATGCTCTTGTATTATTCTTTTTACGAAGTTCTTTCAAATTTACCCGTTTATCTCCTTTAACAGTAATAAGATAATAATTTCTTTTCTTATCATCGCGAACAAAAAGATTTTTTGCATCATATCCGGGATAAGGTATATCAATCTTGGAAAGTTCCGCCATATTATAAACCGCTTCGTGTTCCGTAATCTCATGCCAAATGTTTTCTCGTTTTAGATAATCGTATATTTGCTGTTTATTCACCAAAACATCATTCTTTCAAATTCAAATTTGTTTTAAATAGTCAGATCATAAGAGAGTAAATGGTGTCCTTATATAATTCTTGTTTCTTTGATAAAAGCTCTAAGTAGCACACCAATTTGTTTTTGTGACTTTATGGAAGTTTCAAAACGGTAAGTCCTCAGGGTCAATCATTTCATCTATATCTTGATTCACACTCGAGGTTTCACCAAATTTCTCAGGAGGTTTTGAACAATCCATGCCGTAATAAAAATCATTGTCCCAATAATCAATTAAATCTTCATCTTCGTTTGTCCGCTGTTTCTTTTTTTCAGGCTTTATTGGTTTCCCATGTTTTTCAACCGTGCCAATCTTTTTTGGTAATTTTTCTCGATACTTATCAAAAAACTCTTCTTTGCTTAATATCATGCCTTTACGACCATGAAACTTTTGGTAGACAGAATGAATAATTTGATCGTGCTCTTGGGTCGTTTCAGGGACTCTTTTTTCTCTTTGAATAAAACGATAAATGGCCAAAAAAAGTTCATAGCCTACTTTTTTACCCATACTGGTGGATAATCGTCTTTTTTTAGTCATCAGAAATCATCACTGAAATAAGCTTCCATGTCTGGAATGATTTGTTCCAATAATTGTAAGGTTTCGATGTCTGTTTCAATTCGTTCAATGCGTGCCAAGTAAGCGGCTCTACGATAATTCATTAACAAACAGGTTAGGGTTTGAATGTCTAATTTCACCGCATGTCCTATGGGCTCGTGACTGACATGAAGTTTTCCGTCTTTCCACTCCATTCCAAAAACACCACAGTTCCAATCTGCTAAAGGATCAGTCACAACAAAATGAAAGGGAATCGTGCTTTTTTTAAAAGGAAAATGACTTAAGAATTGTTCGACATCCACAATTCTAGCCATAAAATAGGGTTCAATCGTTTCTTTGATCTGACTTTCTTCCAGTAAAAAAGCTAAAGGTTCATTCTTATAAATATTTCCTTCAATCCAATAAACCATCGAAAAATGAGCACTAATGAAGTTCCATAAGCCATGACGCGCTTCTTGTGTCAAATAAAACATTTCTTTGACATGAAAAATTTCATCCACAATCCAATAGAACAAAACACCCTGTGGATTGCCATGACCATCATAGTAGATAGCCGCCGTCCGGGTTTCTTCATTTTCATAACGCCAATACTCTTCCCAATGAAAATTCGTCCGTTGCATCGCCCCATGGTTCACTTTGGCAAAAGCTTCATAAACTTTAAAGACATCTTCATGGTCAACCGCATGGCGTCGCACCACCCCACTTACCTCAACTTGTTTGGGCAACTGCGTATCACGGATTTTAAAAGTTAATTTATCCGACATAATCTCCCAACCCTTGCGACGATAGTACGGAATGCTATAAGGATACAGGTAAGAAATCCATTGGCCATTTTTACGCATATTTTTTAAAGCATAAGAAATCAAAGCATGCATCAATCCATGTCCCGCATATTCAGGATAAGTCCCGACTCCTGTCACCCCACCCATTTTAAAAATTGTGCCATGAATGTTGACTTCACAAGGATAAATAGCAATCTGAGATACCAACCGATCCTCATCAAACCAACCAAACACCTCGGCTTCTTTTAAAATAGGTCGTTTGGAACGTAAGACCTCTTTCTTACTTTCATAACCACTTTCTTCCATTTCGGTATCTGTAATTTGAAAAACATAGGAGAGTAATTCATTAAATTGTTGGACATTTTTTTCCTCAACATAACGAATTTCTAACTCATTTTTTATTTTTTGGTCATCTTGCACCTTTTTCAACTCCATTTTCTTCTCTTACCTTCAAGATAGCAAAAAGAAAGCCAATCAACAAGCTTTTTTCAACAAAAACAGCTTTTACACAAATAACTCGTAAAAGCTGCCTAACTCATTTTTTATTTTCCGCGTTTTTGCTTATCTTCTCGAATCGGATCAAATACTTGCTTTTTCACTTGTCCAGTCGTTCGAAAACTAGTAACAGCTTCAGACATGACACGATAATTTAAATCTGTCCCGGTCTTATCGGCGACATAATCACTCGTTTTATCAGGGTCAATACCGTAACTACTGGCTGTCTCCACTGCATCCATATTAGCTCCTAGAAAAATGAATTCCCAACCAGCTGTCTTTTTTCTTTGAATCATCTCTTTGACGGTTTGGATAGAAAACTCACGACTACTATTTTCTTGGCCGTCCGTAATGATGACAACCATTACCTTAGACGGTTGCTGCTTTCTTTCCGTATGCTCTTCCACCTTAGAAATTTTAAGGATTGTTTGCCCAAGCGCATCCAATAAAGCCGTGGTTCCCCCTACCTGATAATCCTTTTTGGAAATCGGATCAACCGCACTTATGTCGATACGATCATGTAAAAGCTCATAATTATGATCAAAAAGAACCGTTGTGATTCGACATTGTCCAGAAATTTTATCTTGCTTTAAAAGCATGGCATTGAACCCTCCGATCGTATCAGATTCCAACCCACTCATCGAACCACTCTTATCCAAAACAAACACCAATTCAGTCGCTTGATCTTTCATCACATCTTCCTCCTAAAGTTTTACTGTATGATCAGTTTAACTTTTCTAAAAGATAGAGTGGTCGCTTTGAAAACGACAAAATTATTTCCCACCTAACAACGGCTGTTCGTAAGAAAACAACACTTCATTAATTTCAAAGATATCGTATTTTTGGTTCAAAATAAAATATTCAACAATAACATCAAATTTAACCGCATGTGAAAGGACAAATC
This sequence comes from Candidatus Tetragenococcus pullicola, assembly GCA_019115705.1. Lineage (GTDB taxonomy): Bacteria > Bacillota > Bacilli > Lactobacillales > Enterococcaceae > Tetragenococcus > Tetragenococcus pullicola. The sequence continues at coordinate 11,173 of DXDB01000105.1, forward strand.
CTGCTTGTCCCAACAAGTAATCTGTTTCTTCTAAAGATAATTCTAATCCGATTGCCAAAGCCAAAATTGTTTTTTTACTAGGCATATAATCCTTGCTACTACGAATTTTTGAAAAAAGCTTCCGATCAATGTTGGCCCTTTTATAGACTTCGACATCTGTTTTTTCTTTGTCATCAATCAGTCTCAACAATGTCTGCGAAAAAGGTTCATCCAACTCATCCACCCATTCACTCAAGGAACTAGGAATCAAAGCCTCTTCACTAACACGACCTTGCACTCCTCTCAATAACAAACGATCTTGTTCATCGCAAGAGCGCTTCTTCCTCATTTCTGGATGCTTATCAACATAAAACTCATCAATAAAGCTTGCCACATCCCCTAAAAGTTCCTGGCTCACCTGAAAAGAAGCTTTATCGAAAACCACTAAAATAACATCAAGTTCATGTTTTTCCAAAAAACTTTGAATCGTCTTTGTTGCTACCTGTAACGCCCCTTCTTTCGGATAGCCATAGATTCCACTAGAAATCAACGGAAAAGCAATACTTTTACAATTATTTTCAATGGCCCTTTTTAATGAATTGGTGTATGTATTTTTTAAAAGACGTTCACTTTGTTCAGCTTGCTCGCTGTGATAGATAGGTCCTACCGCATGAATGATATACCTTGCTGGTAAGGAAAACCCTGGCGTAATAACAGCTTCTCCTGTTTCGATTGGCGCAAGCTTCTGACAAGACTCTTGTAACTTTTCTTTTCCAGCCGCTTGAAAAATCGCCCCACAGACCCCACCTCCTTGACGCAAACCAGTATTGGCAGCATTGACAATAGCGTCTACTTTTAATTTGGTAATATCTTGTCGGATAATAGTAAATGGCAACTTAATACGTCCTTTCCTTAGGCTTTTTCTTCATGCTATCAAAAAGAAAACAAAAAATAAACCGTTTTCTATTGAAGAAATAAAAAAATACCCATATTATGAAGGTAGAAAATGATCGAAGGAGGTCGTCATTATGAAAAAGTTAGAAAATAAAGTAGCGGTGGTCACAGGTGGTTCTTCAGGAATTGGACTCGCAATCGTCAAGAAATTCATTGCTGAAGGCGCCACAGCAATTGTTGCAGATGTTGTCCCGCCAAAAGAAGAACTGCCATTTTTTGAATTTGATGTGACAAATGTAGCGAGCATCAAACAAGCGGTCACAGATATTGTTGCAAACTATGGCAAAATCGACATTCTAGTCGCCAATGCCGGAGTAGCTGAAAAGAAAGCCCCCATATCAGAACTGGATGAAGCCAACTGGCAAAAAGTTATTGCTATTGATTTGACTGGTGTTGTTTTAACCAACAAATATGTGGTCGCACAAATGGAAAAACAAAAAACACCCGCTAGCGTCATCAATATGAGCTCCATTTTAGGCGTGGTCGGTAGCGCCAAATCACAAGCTTACTCCGCTGCTAAAGCCGGAGTCATAAATTATACCAAATCTCAAGCAATCACCTATGCATCAAAACAAATCCGTTTTAATGCCATTGCGCCTGGCTATGTCAACACACCACTTTTAAAAACATTACCTAAAGAAACAACCGATAGCATGGTTGAAAAAATGCCAATCGGACGCCTTGCAGAACCAGAAGAAATCGCCAATGTTGCAAGCTTTTTAGCCAGTGATGAAGCCTCAATCATAACAGGAGCTGTCATAGCAGCTGATGGTGGCTATACCGCGCAATAATGGATCTTCTGTATCTTTAACGGCTAAAGGCACAATCATTTCGCTTTCTTCTGTATCTTTAATGGCTAAAGGCACACTCATTTCGCTTTCTTCTGTATCTTTAATGGTTAAAGGCACA
>DXDB01000106.1 GCA_019115705.1 Candidatus Tetragenococcus pullicola
TATTCTCTTCCTGCTGTCGGGGCACCGTATGCTGCAAAATGCTTCACGCAAGCCGCAATATGATTTTCCCCAATCATTTCCCTGTTTCCTTGTATACCACGCACCATATGCTCTGCATATTTCTTTGCCAATAAAACATCTTCTCCAGGAGACTCCATCACTCGTCCCCAACGCGCGTCTCTAGCGACATCCACCATTGGAGAAAAAGTGACATGAATGCCCGCATCATAACATTCCTTAGCGATCACTTGCGCACTTTTTTCAATTAAATCAAAGTTCCAACTACATGTTTGTGCTAGCGGAATGGGGAAAATACTTTTATAGCCATAAATAACATCTGCCATGAATAATAACGGAATACGATGTTTGGCTCGTTTTAAGTATTCAGTTTGAAGCTCCACCACATTTTTAGAATCGGTTACATTCAGAACTGACCCTACATTAAACGGTTCAAAATTATCGTGTAATCCTAGTTTCTTTAATGGTCCCGTTTCCATTATTCTTTCGTCAATATTAAAGAAATCTCCTGTTAGCTGAATCATTTGACCTACTTTTTCTTCAAAAGAAAGTGTTGAGAATAATCGGTCTAGTTTTTCTTTGTTCATTTTCGCACCCCTTCTTTCTATAAACACTATAAAGTGTTTTCTTTTTCTAAAACAGTTGCTTTTTTATGGTATTTCGGTCATTTTTTATCTTTTTTATATATTCTCTTGGTGTCATAAGCATGGCTTCTTTAAATGCGGTGCGCAAAGATTTTTCATTAGCAAATCCTGATTTTTGTGCAATAATTTCCAGTGTTAATTCAGTATTTTCAATCATATTAATCGCATGTTCCAAACAGAGACTTTTTTTATACTCTGAGAATGTTTGACCGGTACTCTCTTTGATCATTCGAGAAAGATAAGTCGCTGTATATCCCGATAAACGGGCCAATTCTTCTAAAGTGAGTTGGCTTGCATAGTTTTCTTGCATCAAATGAATGATATCTTTGATTTTTTTATTACGATTTTTAGTTCGTTGATCAAGAACTTCATTTGTCGAGAATTCCTTTAGCAGAATATAGATAAATTCATTCAACAGACTTCGTTGATGAAACACGATATATGAATCTTCTTTTTGTGTAGAGGCAAAAATTTGTTGGATTAATTTGATTTCTTGCTGATAAATGTCTTGCTTGTCTTTTTGTTCCCATACATTTATTCGAGCTTCCTTATCTAAAAAAAGTTTCGAATGGAAATAAAATACGACAAAATCGCCTTGCTCATAACTTTGTGTGGAATGAGGAACCAAGCTGTTAATGACAAAAAACTGTCCGGCTTGTAAGATGATAATCTTCCCTTCCACCCAAATCTTCATTTTTCCGGAAATACAATACAGTACTTCTATCTCTTTGTGAAAGTGCATCGGTATAATTCGATTAATATCCTTGGCTTGAAAACTAAATAAGAAAAACCCCTGATTTTCATCAATGTATATCTTTTCATAATTTTGTGTATCCACAATCTCCATCCTCCGTTTTTTATTGTTATTATGTTCTTGTTTTAATTTTTAGATTTTTTGATTTGTCAATTTAAGCTAGACAAAACTGATCCATCTAGGTAACCCAAAAACATTTCCAAAGGCGTCTGATAAGCCAAGGATTTACGTGGGATATTGTTTCGCTTGTTCGCGACTGAAGAGACAAAATCTTGGTCGACTTGATTGAAATCCATTTCTTTTGGTAACCCATCTTTTCGAAGTAAACCATTGGAATTTTCGTTTAATGCTCGCTGTGAAGGTGTTCCGGGATCGGCGAAATAAATGGCAATGTCATGCTGGTTGCATAACGATTTCCAATTGGAGAATTCTTTCCCACAATCAAACGTAATGGATTTAAATAAATGTCTGGGAATCGATCCAAACCATTGGTTCATTGCGTTTTCAATGTCGATTGCCTTCCGCCCATTGGGCTTTAGGGTGATGATGATTTTCGATAGCCGTTCTACCAAGGTGATGACGGCACTCTTGTGGTGGGCACCGACAATCGTATCGCCTTCGATATGGCCGAATTCTTTCTTGAATGCCGGGTAGCCTGCCTCTCTTTCAGCGATATTTCGCTTGAAGGCCTGTTTTCCCTGACGTTCTTGATGGCCATTCGGTTTTCGTTTTCCCTTCATGGGCAAGGTCGTTTCATCGAATACCTTTTCCTTGAAGCGACGGTAGAGGGTTCGCATGGAACAACCGATTGGCATCTCTTTCCGGCCAATGATGACGTCTGGTGTCCATCCTTGTGCGACTTTTTCCTTGATGTATTCCTGTTGTTCCTTTAGTACGTTAATCTTACGCCGTCCACAACGCTTCTTGTTTTCCTTGTACTGTTGGTAATAATCCAAGGTCGTATGGCCTTCTTTCAAGAAATTGATGACGTTGTAAATCGGTGTTCTTGATCGTTTTAGATACGCAGCTAATTTGGCAACTTTGATGTTTTGGTGGTAATAAGATTCTACCATCACCAGTTCATCCGTGGTAAGATGGGTGTAGGTCATTCGTGATCACTCCTATGTTTTCTTTAGCGGAAATACATTTTGAGTGTACCACGAATGGCTTATTTATTTGTCTAGCTTAATTTTACAATCGACGTAATAAGAAAAATCTCCTTCTAACAGCAATTTTTGGGCTAAATCTTTTTGTTTTTCAACAATTCCTAATACTTTAAAAGCTTTATAACGCTCATCTTGCCATTTTTTAACTAATCCTGGGTAGTTTTGGTCTTTCTTTTCTCCTTCTTCGGTAAGTTGAATAACCTCTTGGTATTTTTCTTCCATCATATATCTTTT
>DXDB01000107.1 GCA_019115705.1 Candidatus Tetragenococcus pullicola
AAGAGCCTATTTTTGAAAATGGTTTGTTATTGCGCGACATGGTACGCTTGTCAATAGAGTTAAAAGAAGAGGGATAATCCAGCTTTCTTGACGATAGAACAGGTGAGTGATAGTTTTAAATAGGATTAGTATAGTACGAGGGGGAAATAAATTGGAAACGTATGATTATATCGTGATTGGTGGCGGCAGTGGTGGCATTGCTTCGGCTAATCGTGCCGGAATGTATGGGGCAAAAGTATTGCTGATCGAAAAAAACGAATTAGGTGGGACTTGTGTCAATGTCGGTTGTGTACCTAAAAAGGTCATGTGGCAAGCAAGTGCGGCCATGAATACCGTTAAAAATGAGGCACAATCTTATGGAATCAAAACAAAAGATGTTACCTTTGATTTTGAAGAATTAGTGATTAGACGACAAAAATATATTGACTACTTACATGGTGCTTACAAACGTGGTTTAGATAGCAATAACGTGGATTTCTTAAAAGGATACGCACGGTTTGTCGACAATCATACCGTAGTGGTTGATGATAAAAAATATACGGCTCCTCATATTTTATTAGCCACTGGTGGAAAGCCAAACCGATTACCTATTCCTGGTGGTGAGTATGCAAGTGATTCAAATGACTTTTTTGAATGGACCAAACAACCCAAACGTTTAATTGTTATAGGAGCAGGGTATATAGCAGCGGAAATTGCGGGTGTCATGCAAGAATTGGGCAGCCAAGTTGCTTGGGCATTTCGCAGAGATCGTCCCTTGCGTCATTTCGATCACATGCTTTCAGATAATTTAATGACAATGTATCAAGATATCGGCATGTCTATTTGTCCAGACCATGTACCAACAAAAATTGAGAAAAAAGAGGAGACATACACCGTCTTCTTTGAAAATGGGCAAACACTTACTGGGGACAGTATTTTATTTGCCGGAGGAAGAAAGCCTGCTGTTACAAATTTAGGAATAGAAAATACAGATATACAGTTGACTTCATCCGGTGCTGTTCAAGTAGATGACTTTCAAAATACCACCGCTGAAGGGATTTATGCAGTAGGCGATGTGATTGATAAGATCAATCTGACTCCCGTTGCTATTGCGGCGGGCCGACAATTATCTGAACGACTTTTCAATGACAAAGAAAAAGCCCATTTAGATTATGACCTAATTCCATCAGTTATTTTTTCTCACCCAACCATTGCAACAATTGGAATAACTGAAGAAGCTGCCATAAAAAAATATGGAGATGATTTGAAGATTTATCGTTCTCATTTTACCCCAATGGCTTTTGCATTAAGCGACTACCGCCAAAAGTGTGAAATGAAGTTGATTTGTGTTGGAAAAGAAGAAAAAATCGTTGGCTTACATGCCATTGGTGTTGGGGTAGATGAAATGCTCCAAGGCTTTGCAGTAGCGATTAAGATGGGAGCTACTAAAGCGGATTTTGATCAAACCGTAGCGATTCATCCAACGGGTGCTGAAGAATTTGTTACCATGAGATAATCAAAAAAGTTATCTCATAATAAAAGAGGTATGAAAATTTTTTATCAAATATAAAAGCGACAAGAAAAAGACGCTGGTCTACTTCTTGTCGCTTTTTTTATTTAATTGGTTCGATGCAAAATGAGTGAGGTTAATGAGTAAAGTGTTTCGCGCGTATGTTGGGAAGTATCTGGTAATTTTTCGATCTTTTGTAGTGCTCGTTGAGTATAGGCTTGAGCGAGATCTTGTGCTCTAGTCACTCCACCTAATTCATGAACCAGTAAAAGAACTTGTCTGGTGTCCGCCTCAGTCATGTGACTTTTTTTCTCAAGTAGCGGGGTTAATTCCTGTCTGTCATTTTCTAAAGCATAAATCAATGGCAAGGAGTAAACGCCTTGTCGGACATCTTCTAAAACCGGTTTTCCGATTGTATCACTTGTTTGCGTGTAATCCAAAATATCATCTTTGATTTGAAAAGCTAAGCCAATTTCTTGGCCAATCTCACTGGCTTTTTTTGAAAAACGTTGGGAAGAACCACTTTCATAAGCACCAATGGAACAACTTAAGGCAAAGAGCTCGGCTGTTTTTCCAGAAATATTTTCTAAATATTCGTTGACAGTAAGCGCCAAGTTATAGTGATCGGTCATTTGGCCCAATTCACCGGTCAATATTTTCTCCATACTGCGTGAATTTAATTGCAGACTTCTCATAGAACTTGCATAATCCGCCATTAATTTAAAACAAGAGACAAATAAATAATCTCCGGCATAAACGGCGGTATTATTGCCAAATTGAGCACGGATGGTTTGTTGATTCCGTCTTAAATCGGCGTCATCAACGATATCATCATGGATCAAGGTTGCTGTATGAAGCATTTCAATGGCTGCAGCAATCGAAACAGCTTTTTTTCGATCTTGCTCTGGGCCGAATTGAGAAAATAATAATTGATAAGCTGGACGTAATAATTTTCCTCCAGCATGAATCATTTCTAATAGAGCTTGTTGAACAGGTTTGTTTTTTAATTGAATCGACTGTTCCATTAATTCGATCGTTTGTTTCAATTCAGATTCTAAGGAAGGGTAATCCTTCCACATTGAGTGAAGCTTCATGGGATTCTCCTTTATCAGTTTGAGCCTTTATTTTTTCTCATTTATCTGCCATTTTACCTTAGTTTTTGTTTCGTATTCTGTTTGAAATTGGCGCAAGGTAGCAACACGTTGTAAAAGATAGTTGGCAGCAATGCCTATTGCAATACCGGATAAGATTCCTAAAAAAGAAAGCACGGGTAAATAAAGCATCACGGTCCATGACTGGGCGATAAACGAAGCCGTGACTAGTTGGCCAACGTTGTGTAAAAAACCGCCAGTTGCACTGATACCAATGATACTAACTCGTTTAGGACCTAATCCTTTAACCAGTAACATGCCAAAATAACTAAGCAAAGCGCCGCTCATACTGTATAAGAAAGTAGATAGGGTGCCTCCTAAAAGAGTCGTCAAGATCAGTCGCATCCAAACCAGTAAAAAGCTATCTTTTTTAGGCATGGTAAAAATAGCAATAATCGTGATCAAATTAGCCAAGCCTAACTTTGCTCCTGGTGCAAAGCTAAAGGGGTAGGGAATCATATTTTCAACTAGTCCAATGACAACTCCTTGAGCGACAAGTAGAGCAATAAATATTATTTTTCGTAAGCGTTGATTCATAACGTATGCCGATCAATAAATAAGATCGTCCGTGTCACTCCCATCTATAGCAGAAATTTCAATCACCAATTTATGTGGAAGGCAGACGATTGTTTCGCCATTCTCTTTTGCCCAACCGCGACGTACACAGATTTGATCACCACAGTCAGCTTCTTTTATACGAATTCTACCGCCGTCGATTTCAATGAGGTTATAATCACCGTCTTCATCTTCGTAAAGATAGGTATATTTTTTTTGTCCTTCTACTAAATCGAAACGTTTGATTTCTTGACCATCTACGCGCAATATCGCCTGTTTTTCGCTGGAATCTTCTTCTTGTAAAGCAAAAACAACTAAGGGTAGGAAAGAAGAAAGAATCAAAAGGAGAATGATGATGACATCCCATCGTTTTAAATGACTATTTGTGATAAAATTTTTGATTTTTGTCATGAGAAGGTCCTCCTTTTCTTCGTTGAGTAAACTAGGAAACCCTAGTCACTCATCCTAAGTGGATTTGTTCATTGAGACTACTCAAAAATTCCTCCACTTATTTCCGTTTTTTTCTTAATTTTTCTTCATTTTGATGCTTTTTACTTGACTTTTTG
>DXDB01000108.1 GCA_019115705.1 Candidatus Tetragenococcus pullicola
TTTTTATAGACTAGGGGATTATAAGTTCAGCCATCAATGTCTAGCTCCCAAGTCCTGACCTAGTGAAAAAAAGATAAATTTGGCCCATTGCGCGCTTCGCTGCTCGCTAACGCATATCATTCGACTAACCCGCTGAAGCGTGAAGTCTCCTGACAATTCAGGGTCAAATTTCCTATTTTTTCATAGGTCAAGGCGGACTTGTCCGCTTTTCTTAGGTAGTATTCATTCGTACTATTCTTTCATTACATCAACCAATGATGATTTTTCCTTTTGTATAAGTAATGTTTTTTGTGAATTTATCTTTTCTTAACAGACTGTCAACTAATGTAATCGGTCCAACTCTGCCTGCAAACATCATGATCATAATTGTTTAAAGAAGTTGCTCCATAGATAGTAGAATAGAGCCAACTAGAATTAAAAACAAAAAACTAGCTACTATTTTTTTGAAGTTGTCCACTTATAAAACTGCTCTTTCATATTGTTCATTCCTCTTTCAATTTATAAGAAATAATGTGGTCAGATTGTTATTATCAATCTTCAAGGTAAAAAATGGAAGAAGATGACCTAAATAGTTACCAAGATCACCTTCTATAGATTGTGTAAGAATTTATTTCGTTTATTTTCTATTCATAAGGTTCTTTCAAATAGTCATGACGCTCAAATATATCAGACTCAGAAATTCCTAAAAATATTAAATCTTCTCGAACAAGTGTATTTGCTAACACACTAACGTTTAGTGGCGCATTTTTTGATTCTCGCATGCCAATCAAGTTGATGTCATATCTTTTACGTAAATCCAGTTCTTGAATCGTCTTCCCAACCCAGCTTTTAGGAGGTGAAAATTCTACAATGGAAGTGTGGTCGTCTAGCTCCACAATATCTTCAATTTTGTTTCGCATCAATTTTTTTGCGAGACGGACTCCTGATTCACGTTCAGGCAAAATCACTTCGTTTGCGCCAATTTCTTGAAGAACATCGCGATACATATTATTTTTTGCTTTAGCAATGATTTTTGGTACACCTAGTTTTTTACAATGCATCACTGCAAGTACACTCGCTTCTAATACAGTACCTGTGGAAATAACAACTGCGTCACAGTCACCGATACCAATTGTTTCTAACAAATCTCGGTCTGAAATGTCTCCGATGACGCCTTTTGTAATAAGGGGTTCTAAATCATTAATGTTTTCTTCACTTTTATCAACTGCAATTACATCATAATCAAACTCTGCTAATGTCCGGGCAATACTCCTCCCGAAAATCCCTAAACCTAATATTCCAATGGTCCTTCTCATTCTATTACTCCATCCTATCCAATAATTATTTTTCCAGAAGCGTAGGTAATGTTTTTCGTTTCTTTATCCTTACGTGCCAAACTTTCTGCCATGGTAATCGGTCCGATTCGCCCTGCAAACATGAGAACCATCAAGGTAATCTTGCTCATTATTCCTAAAGATGTCGTCAGATGTGCACTGATTCCCACCGTTGTAATGGCAGAAACAGACTCAAACATCAAGACAATAAACTCCACATCCGGATTTAATAAGGACAAAATACCTGTCCCTAATAAGAAAGCGGAAAAGAAAACTGAAAAAATGACAAATGCATTTCGTACCAGCGTTTCCGAAATTGTATGATTCCATATGTTAACGTTTTTCTGTCCACGGAAGACGTTATAAATGAGCAAGACAATCATCGCAAATGTGGTGGTTTTCAAACCACCTGCTGTACTTCCAGGAGAGCCGCCAATAAACATGGAAATAATAAACCAGAATAACGTAAAAGGATAAACTTTCGTGAAGTCGACAGTTGTCAGTCCAGCCGTCCGCATCGTTACGGTTTGGAAAAAGCTAGCCAATAGCTTTTGACCAAAAGAAAAGTCTCCAATCGTTTCAGGGTTCTGGTATTCTACTAAAAGAAACAATAGTGTGCCTAGTCCCGTTAAAATCAAACTGACCACAATTGCTAATCGGCTATGAAGAGAAAGGCTCCGATAAAAATAAAGCAATTTCTTTTTACCTTTTCTTTTTATCCAATTACGGGAAACAGAAGCAAAATCAAACCAAACATGAAAACCGATACCGCCTAGAATAATTAATACTGAAATAACTAAATTCACGAGCGGATCATGAACATAAGCAGCTAACGAATTGCTGCCCAAGGTATCAAATCCTGCATTTGTAAAGCCAGAAATAGCTAAAAATAAAGCCGTAAATAGTCCTTTTGCCCAACCAAATTCTGGGATAAAACGAAAAGAAAGGACAAAAAATCCGATTCCTTCAATCACGAATACATACCGAAGAATCGTGCTTAAAAAAGAACGAAAGTCAGTAGCATCCTCACGGTTTAGTCCTTCTTGCACAGCCAGACGTTCACTTAAGCTCATTCTTTTGCCAAAAGCAGTCACGATACTCGCAACGATTGTCATTAAACCTAATCCGCCAATTTGCATTAAAATCAAACAAATAATTTGCCCGAAAAAAGAGTAGGTTTGAGCAATCGGTGTATCTACCAATCCAGTTACGGTCACGAGTGAAGCAGAGTGGAAGAAATGATCGAAGTAAGTAGCTTGAGAACCAAAAGCCTGGCTAATCGGAAGCCATAAAAGAACAGAGCCAATAACAATTAACAGGATAAAACTCGCCACAATTTTCTGAGAAATCGTCCAACGCGAGAACCAATTGCGCACAAAATCCCTCCTTTTTTCGTAATAAAACTTGAACACACATAGAAATAGATTGCACTCCTACTTTATTTTCAATACGATGATAATGAAAATAAAAAAGGGGCAACGATATGAATATAAAGATTATAACAGTTGGAAAATTAAAGGAAAAGTATTT
>DXDB01000109.1 GCA_019115705.1 Candidatus Tetragenococcus pullicola
AGAAGTCTCTGAAGCGGATCCACCGAGGCTTTAAAGGACTCCAGGACACCTTGGAAGCATCATTTATTTGAGTTAGTTACATATTATATGTACGAAGGCATTTCATTTACACAAGATTCTTGACGCTACCGTATTACCGTCCTCGGGTACTTTACCAAAGCCAGAAACTTTACCGTAAGTTTTGTTGAGCCAGACTTGTGTTTCTTTTACCATTTCATCCATACATAAATCGTCCTTTCTGTGTTGTTTAGCAACCATAAGCGCCTACAACGAACAAGCTATCAAATGAGTAAGCAGTTTCTGATTCAACCTCCTTAAAAATTATTTGCTCAATATTCGAACACACGTTCGAGTAGACGGCTTAATTTTAGCACAGAAAAACAAGAAAACAAATTTTTGTCGGATTATTTTCGAACAAAAAAGATCTTCCAGGAAAATGGGAAGATCAAGTAAGCTATATATTTTTAAGGGCCCATTTTTAACAAATGGACCCTAGGAGAAACTAATAAAAACACACTTGTCTATAATAGTTTGTGTTCTTTTGAAAACTTTTACTACTATTCAGCAATTGAAATGAAAGTAAACCTTCTATCACCACTTAAATATTGTGGCAAGTGTAAAAAAAAGCGTCCACAAAAAGAGACCAACTAGCAAAAATATCCCTAAAACTATGAGTCCATCTTTAAAAGTGTGAAGGGGGAACCAACCACTAAATAGCAAAATGGGGTAGATAGTTATGAGCATTAACATGAAATGAAATGTACTTCGTTTAACAAGTCCCCACTGGGGAATGTCATAGATAATAGAACTTGCTCCTACAATAAAGACGATCAAAGCTGTAAAGAAAGTACCTCTAGCTTCCATAGTTTTATTTTGAAAACCAAGCAACACGGCAACTGTACCTAAAAGCATGAACGGAATTCCTCCACGAATTAATCCAATAAATATTAATTTCATTACGGGCTCCTCCTATTAAGCGCTTTCTTATCAACTAGTTTAAGTATAGCGTACTTTTCAAATTTTTTATCTATTTAGCTACAGTACTTTATAGAATTTAACTGTTTTTCCTAGCTCTAGTTGTTAGGATAAAAGCAAGTATAACAACTAGAGATACTATGTTTTGCTATTTTGTTAATTTCTTTTTTCAACACAGGAGCCCCTTAAGTAACTCTACCCAAAATCAATGTTGTCTAACATTTCTTCCGTGCTGGCTTGATCTAAGCCTAAATAAGCCAAGGTCATGGCTTCACTACTGTGGTTCAAGAGATGCATAACGAGCCCGATATTGTAGTTCGATTGCACGTAAACGCGGTAGGCGCCCGTTTTACGCATGGTGTGGGTCCCTAAATAATCGAGATCTAAGAGGTCGCCCACTTTGCGCATTATTTTATAAAACTGCTTTTCGGTAATATGCTTCTCCGGGTGTTGGATCGACGGAAAAAGCCAGGGCGAGACGAGATTTTCTTGCTGGAGCCAGTTTTGATAAGCGAATAAATCACCCGTGACTGGTTTTAAGTACAAACGGTTGGCTTTCCCTGTTTTTTTATCGTGGAGATACGTGTTCTGACGCACGTTTCCCTGTTCGTCAAAGACATCGGTCCGTTTGAGCCGTAAAATGTCGCTGACGCGCAACAAAGTGGCCTTGCCCACCTGAAAAATGGTGTAGTTGCGGCAGCCGGCCTTAAAATCTTCCTGTAAACAACGTTGTACTTTGATTAAAACATTGGAATCTTTGATTGGTAAGACTTTTTGTTCCATGCAAAAATCGCTCCTTTTACAGGGGCGATTTTGTTAGTTTTTCGGTTCTTTTTGCCCCTTACTTTTAAGTCTAAAATAAAGAGACCGGTAAATCAATCTTTTCTAGGGTCCATTACTGCATAATGGACCCTGAATCTTTAAATAGTATTAGGTTATTTTGCATTCATGCTCAAAAACTCACAAACATATGATATTATTACTTTGTAATATCATATTTAAGGAGGTTATTTTAATGACGGAGAGAGAAACAAAACCAATGTCATCTGATCAAGAAGATCTTTTTTCCAAGAAGGATATCGATACAACAGTTAAAGGTTTAGAAAAAGGCACAGATACGTGGGTAAAACAAGCCGCTGAGCAAACTCAAGCGGTTAGTGGAAAAACTTATGTCAAGTTAGACTGTGGTGTTTTAACAGTTAATCAATTGAATTATTTCTTAAATTCAATGCCGTTCGAATTAACTTTTGCAGATGATAATAATCAGTTTCTATACTATAACAATATGATGCCGGAAGAAGAAATGCTTGCAAGTAGAAGACCAAGTCAGGTAGGTAATCCAATGGCTTATTGTCACCCTGAAAGAGCCAGGAAAGGTGCGGCGACAGTAGTTAATATGTTACGTACTGGTAAAAAGAAAAAATTCAGACTAGCGGTTCCTGGAAATGGACCGGATAAATGCGTATTACATGACTATATTGCTATGCATGATAAGGACGGGCGGTATCGTGGTGTTAATGAACAAATTTATGATTTAATGCCTGATATTAAGTGGTACTTAAAGCATACTGGACAAAAACTGGTTGATGATCCTAACACTAAGGCTGATACGGTCACTGGGCCTTCACAGCATAACAATCAGTCCAATACAAAATCTGACGCAACATCAGGACCTTCTCAAAAAGAGTGAAGAAAGCAAAAGATGATTATTGTTACCATAATCACTTTAAATAGAATTTTTATATTTAGATAGAAAAGGCGCGTAGTTTTTAAAGACTACGCGCCTTTCTAATATCATCTTTAGACCTAGGTGAGTTTTCGATAGCATACGAAACAAAAATTCAGACACTATATGAATCAATAGTAAATAAAGTAATCATTTATTCGCCGTCAAATGGGCCTTTGTCAAGGTAGGCATTTAACATCCAGATTTTCTTATCAACATCGATCTTAAATCCGTTGATCATATCTTGCGTTGGTTGATCATTTTCTTTGTCAGTGACTTCGATTGCTTTTTGAAATTGATCTCTAAGATATCTGAAATTATCTATTAAACGTTGCATTAATTCAGGCAGTGTGTATTGATTAAATTTGATCTTTTCGTCCGGTAAACCAGTTTGTTCGATAAATTCATGTGTTGTTGCAAATGGTACTCCATTTAAAGCAATCAAACGTTCCGCAACCTGATCTTCTTCATCAGCAAAAGTTTCATTAAATTCATCCATTTCCGGATGTAAAGTGAAAAATTGTTTGCCCCGCATATACCAGTGAGTTTGATGAACATTAGTCTGGACCTGTTCTAGGTCAGCTACGAGCTGGTTAAGTTGTGCCCGTGTTTGGGGATAATCATATTTTTGATTCATGATACTTTCCCCCTAAAATAATTTTTAATACACTATTATAATAGTGTATTGTTCCTTGAAATACAAGATATATCCAAAACATTTAGAAAAAATATAAATTGCTTTTTATCAAAAAATTGACAGTAATCAATTATAAAAAAGGAAGAGTTACTTATACTACATAATAGAAAGAGGCAAGAAAGGAGATCTTTATGATGAAGAAAGCTGTTATTAACCTAGAGGAATTGGCATGCCCGACCTGTATGCAAAAGATCGAAGCTGCAGTTGCTTCGGTTAAGGGAGTTGATAAACCTAGTATTAAGGTAATGTTTAATGCTAGTAAGTTGAAGGTTAACTTCGATGAAGAAAAGGTAACTGTTAAAGATATCGAGAAGGCTATAGAAGATCTTGGTTATCCAGTAATTAAGTCAAAAGTTGTAGCTGCTTAATGAAAGAAGGAGACAAAGAATGAGCAAATATAGCGAACTACAAGAAGAATATTTCCCAAATTTAGAGACTTACACTTTAGCAATCACTCGCGCACATGGCAAAAACCACCCCGAAACTTTCAAGGTGCATGAGCTATTTGACAAAATAGAAGCAAAAACTCGGGCTAATGAAGATGTTAGTGCGGAGTACCAAGAAATTAGAAAATTGACTGATAATTATACGATCCCGGCAGACGCGTGCCCAACAATGGAAAAGACTTATACCTTTTTGCGTGACTTAGACCATGCATACAGTACAGGAGAATAGGTTAGAAAGTATAAAAGCAGGTGCTGTGAAAAGTACCTGCTTTTATATCAGAAAGGAAAATTAAGATGCAAAAGTATATTTTGGCTCATAAAAAAGAGCTGACAATTATAAACGGCTCTTTGCTTTTACTAGCGTTAGCAGATCATTTTTTTCTAACGCGAGGGAAAATAGTTCCAGTGGCGTTAATAATTGCGGGGGTTGCAGGGGTCTTACCGATTGCTGTCCAAGCCTTTCAATCTTTAAAGGTCAAAGTAGTTAGTATCGATGTCTTAGTAACGATTGCAGTATTAGGCGCTTTTTTTGTTAAAAGTTATGAAGAGGCTGCGGTGGTAACATTTCTCTTTTTAGCGGGGCATTTTTTAGAACAGGCGACTCTCAGTAAGACACGAAAGGCAATCAAATCTCTGACCGAAATGGCACCAGAGGTCAGCTTGAAAAAAGATCAAACCGGTAAGTTTGTGGAGGTCTCAATTGATGAAGTTACTCAGGGAGATACTCTTTTAGTTAAAACCGGCGGAAAGGTTCCAGTTGATGGTAAGGTCATTAGTGGTTCTGGATATGTTAATGAAGCTAGTATCACAGGGGAATCTAAGGTTGCTGCCAAACAGGCTGGATCGTTAGTTTATGCTGGGACTATTCTGGAAAATGGAACATTTCAGCTGCAAGCTGAGAGAGTCGGAGAAGAGACAGCATTCGGTAAAATTATTGAACTAGTGGAAGAAGCTCAGGATTCAAAATCCAACGCCGAACGTTTTATTGACAAATTTTCTAAGTACTATACACCAGCTGTTTTACTATTGGCGATTGTTGTAGGCTTAATCACCAAAGATATCGAATTAGCTGTAACCGTCTTAGTTCTGGGCTGCCCAGGTGCTTTGGTTATTGGAATTCCTGTTTCAAACGTGGCTGGGATCGGAAATGGCGCAAAGCATGGCATACTACTAAAAGGTAGTGAAACAATACAAAATTTTAGCAAAGTTGATACTATGGTTTTTGATAAAACTGGCACACTAACGGTTGGTGCTCCACGAGTGAATAAAGTTATTTCAAATCCTGAAATTAATGAGAACAAGGTCATTAGTACTCTAGTAAGTATAGAAGCTGAAAGTGATCATCCGTTAGCCCAAGCGGTGGTCAAAACTTACCCAAATGTTACAAGATATCCAGTAAGCCAAACACAAGTTATTAAAGGTGGTGGGATTATTGCAACTGTCAAGGGTGTAAAAGTCGTTTTAGGAAATTTACAGTTAATGAAAAACAATCAGATTAAATTGGGACCAGGAGAGATAGCACGTAGTGAGCAGCTGGAAAGTGAAGGAAACTCCCTAGTTTTTATGGCTATAAATAATCAGTTAGCTTTAATCTTGGGCATTAAAGATCAGTTACGACCAAATGTAAAGTCTGAATTATTAAGACTTAGAAAGCTAGGAGTTAAAAATTTGATCCTCCTATCAGGGGATAATCAAGGAACGGTAAATCAAGTTGCTCAAAATTTATGTTTAACCGAGGCGAAGGGAAATATGATGCCCGAGGATAAAGCTGCCTATATTACGGAGCTACAAAAGAAAGGACAGAACGTTACTTTTGTAGGTGACGGAGTTAATGACAGTCCTTCATTAGCAACAGCTAATACGGGGATCGCTATGGGAAATGGGACAGATGTTGCGATCGATACTTCAGATATTGTTTTAATGAATTCGGATTTTGACCGGTTAGTACCGACTCTTAAGTTGGCTAAGGCTACAAGTCATAATATGTTGCAAAATATTGTTATTGCAGTAGGAGTAGTAGTTTTTCTTTTGACTAGTCTTTTGTTTAGTAGTTGGATCAATATGGGGATCGGGATGTTTGTTCATGAGGCAAGTATTCTGGTGGTAATCCTTAATGCAATTCGTTTATTAAACTATCGTTTAAAGTAAAAAAGAGGGTGTCAACAAACACGCCCTCTTTTTTACTTTATACAGAACTAAGCTTATTTATGCGAATTTTTTTACTTGAAGTAGATGTTATCATACCCTGTCTTTCTAACTTTTTAAAGCCACGAGAAATGGACTCTGGCGTTGTCCCTAGATAAGACGCCAAGGACTTACGTGACATTGGTAATTCTATTGAAATAGGTTTATTTTCCATAGTTTCTTCTGGAATAAGACTAGTTAGATATGAAATAATGCGGTCAGCAACTGAAGTATGTGCGATAGTTGCGACTTGTTGTTCAGAGACCTCTAAGCGTTCTGAAAGCTGTTGTAAAAGGTTTATACTAATCTCCGGATATTGTATTAGAACTTTTTTAAAGTCTTGTTGAGTTAATTGACAAATTTCTGTATTACTAATGGCCTCTACTAGATCATCATGAGATTGTTTAGTTCTAAAAATACTCCACACTCCAATGAACTCCCCAGGTCCTAATAAACGAATTAGTTGTTCTTCGCCGTTTTCTAGAATCTGGTAATTTTTTAATTGTCCTTGATGCACGATATATAAAGTGTCATTTTGATCCGTGAAATTATATAGAAATTCTCCCTTAGACACCTTTCTACTAGTAACCTTTTGAGATAGCTTAGTTAGTTCATTTTCATCTAAGTTGGCAAAAATCGGTACCAATGAGACACACTGTTTTTTTTCAGTAGACTGCATATGCACTCACCTTCCCTCCCTAGCTTTTAATGCTTAGCTTTTCTCGGAGATAGTTACGCAATACTATAGCCTGGTTATGCTCTTTATCTTTAGCGCTATAAAGTAAGATAATATCACTATTTACCATTTTTGACGTGATTTTGGCAATAAATTCGGGTGTCTCCAGATTTTCAGCCAATTCTTTTTGATATGCTTTACTAAATTTAGAGAATTTCTGTGGATCATGATTAAACCATTTACGAAGTTCATTTGAAGGAGCAATTGACTTGTCCCAATCATCAAGATTTGCTTTAGTCTTGGAAATTCCACGAGGCCAAAGACGATCTATTAATATTCGATAACCAGGTTGTGTTGAATTAGATGAATAAATACGCTGTATTTTTATCAAAGTAAACCTCCTTAAATATATCAAAATTAAATTCAAATTTAGCTTGTTACTTATCCATAAATAAATCAGGTCAGTACCTTAGGGGGTATTTCTCACAAATGGACCCTCTTATTTACTGCCAAAAAAGCGATTGAAGAAGCCCTTTTTAGGCTGTTTTTCTTGTTGCCTGTCACTGCTATTCGTTGTCTGACTATTATGTTGATTTGTATCAGATTGTTCATTTGTAGGTTGTTCAAGTTGATCTATTCGCTTTTGATCTGCTAAATGTAGCTGTTGTTCTTGGTCTACTAATTTTTGTATATGCTCGTTTTGATTAAGGAGTTTTTCAATCTGTTTATCTTTAGTTTCAAGTTGTTGTCGTAGAGACTGATTTTCTTGTTCTAATTGAGCTGTTATTTTTTCTTGCAACAAAGAAACATTTAAATTTTTGTTTCTTTGTTGTTTTGTTTCTTTAGATCTATGTCTAACGCTCATAAAACCCTTTATAGCAGTCTCAGCACTCTCATCTATTTGATAAGAGTGGTTAACTTGTTTTGGCTTTTTTTGAGTAGGCAGTTGATTTATTACTCTATTTATATATTGAGGGGTAACTTTTAGCTCAACTGCTAAATCTTTTACGGTTTTCATCTTTTTTTCTCCTAGCTTAGTTGACTCCTTTTAGTGTCTTTACCATGAATTGTGATTTCATAACCCACAATAGATCGACCTCTTTTTTGTTTCGTAACGGTAAACCAAACGCCTAGCTTTTGTGTAAGTTCTTTAATAGCAACATCTAAAGCTTTCTGACCAAATTTTCCGGCTGGCCAACGAGTGTCTTTTCCTAAAAACCAACTTTCCCAATCTTCTAGAGAACCACTGATAGTAACATTTTGCTCATTTCCCATTTTATTAGCTTCCCATAATTTCATCATAATTAGACTGTACTTTGATTTGATTGTTGCTAGTTCACTTAATTTAAATGAATAAAAGTTTTTTCTAAGATCAAAAATATAAGGAGCGGCGTCTTCGGAAAATTTAAATCTAATAGATCCATCTTCAAACATGTCGATTCTGCTAAAAAGTTGTGTCATACGAACACCAATTTTTCCATTAGGACGCATTATCTTAAAGTATAATGCTGTATTTTCGTTAAGGGCTTTAAAAGCCTCCGCTACCCTTTTGTAATTCTGACCAGAAGAGTTAAGTCCTAAATGATGAAGTATAGATAAAATTTGAACATCATAAGATTCAAACGGTGTACTATCAGCTTTTACAAAACTAATAGCAAAATCTAAAATTTTATGTTGGAAAGAAGTTAAACCTCCAAATGCTTTAGCCAGATCATTAGCTTGTACAACCAGATAATTTTCTCGAGCCAGTAAATCGTTAATCATCAAGTTTGCTTTTTTGTTTACAACATCGTTACCTCTCACATAATCGCTCCTTTTATATCCTTTAAAGTATTTATACTCCATAAAGCGTTATTTTACAAGTAAGGATATATATGACGTACAAAAAAGGTACACATAACGTACAAAAAAGGTATATATGACGTACAAAAAAGGTATATATCTACGCTGTAACCATTGGTAATAAAGGATTTGTCGTTCCCTAAAGTATTTAAAAGTATTAAAGAAATAGATATTAATGTATTTTTTTAATGTATTTTTGAGCGCGCGCGTGAGGCCTTTTTTACAAAAAAAATAAAAAATTTCCAGAAAAAAACAAGATCAAAAACCAAGCTCGGTTCCCTCGCTTAAAAAGGAGTGCAAGCAAAAGTTCACTTGCACATTAAAACTCCGCTCACCTTGTTCGCTGCGCACTCCCTCCGGTCGTTTGCCCCCAAAAGGTGTGAGAGCAAACCACTCTCACATTTAACTCCATTCGCTCCGCTCATTGCGCAGTCGCCTCCGGCTCCTTTGCTAAGTTCAAAACATGTTAGCAGAAAATCTTCGGGCACGCCCTCAGAGCAAGTCACTAAACACAAATATTTATTACACACTTGACAATACTACTAAGTAATTATTGCTACAAAACATCTAAATAAAATCCCCAAATCTGACAAGCAAGTGTAAAATAGCCGTAAAGTAAGTGTAAAATGCACTTTACACTTTCATTAAGTAAAATGTTGTTACATAGCGGTTTATAGCCGGTCGTTTTTTGTAACTCCCCCCCTCCACGTTGTTTTGTAGCTGGAGTTACAAAAAAAGACCTTTAGCACAGTCAAAAACACAATACTAAACAATGTTATTAAGATCCCCCCAACTAAATCCCCGACTAATTATTATCACAAAAGATAAAATTCAAATTCCACACCACAAAATCAAGTCAAAAGCATAAAGCAGATTCAAGCTCAAAACCAAAAAACAAAAACTAGACTCATTTCAGGCTGCGATCCAATTTAAAACGTAAATAAGGCTACTAAGAGCACTTTAAAAGCTAATAACGATAAATCATCCATTCAACC
>DXDB01000110.1 GCA_019115705.1 Candidatus Tetragenococcus pullicola
GGGAAACACTAGCCAGTGGTAAGGCAGAGTTAGAACAAGCAAAAGCAACATTAGAAGATTCAAAAGCGCAGTTGGACCAAGCGGAAAAAGCCATTTCTGATGGCCAAGCTCAAATGGAATCTGCTGAAAAAAAGATTGCGGATAAACAAGCTGAATTAGAGGCTGCACCAGGAAAAATCGAAGAAGCCGAGCGAAGTATTGCTGGAATTCAAGTAGAGATTGATGAAAATAATGTAGAGAAAGAAGCCTTAACGCAATCAAATGCCCAACTGGAGACGGCTTTAGATGAAATCAACCAACAAATAGAGGCAGATCCGAATAATCCAATCCTTCAAGCTGAAAAAAAAGAATTGGAGAAAAAATATCAAGATGGTTTAGTAGAAATTGAAAAAGTTCAAAACATATTAGATGTTAAGCGAGCACAATTTGATCAAGAAAAACAAGGGTTAGTTGAAAAGCAAAAGCAATACGAACAAGGGCTTGTCGCGCTTCCTTTAGCCAAACAAGAATTAGCTAAGCAAAAGCAACGTTTGGCAACAAGTAAAGAAAACTATCAAGATGGTCTTGCCCAATACAATGCTGGTATCTCAAGTTACAACGAAAATCTGTCTAGCTATTATGCAGGTCTTGAACAATGGATTCAAGCAGCGGAAACGTTGGATAAAAAGTCAGCAGAATACCAAGCAAATGTGGCTAATCTGCAAGCCGCTAAACAAGAAGTTGCGAATAAATCTGCTGAACTAGAGACCGCCAAGACGACACTTTCGACTGAACAAGCGCAAGGGCAACAAGGACTTGAGAAAGCCAAAGAAACGTTAGCAGATAAACAAACGGAATATGATGAAAATTTGGCCGAATTTACCGATAAAAAAGCCGATGCTGAAAAAGAAATTCAGGAAAATGAACAAGAATTAAACGATGCCCAAGAGGAATTAGACGATTTAGACGCCCCTTCTTACACAGTAAATGATCGAAAAGATGGCGTGGAAGGCTACAAACAATACTTGGAAAACTCCGAGCGAGTGGATATCTTATCGAATGTCTTTCCAGTTTTTCTCTTTGCCATCGCGGCTTTGGTCAGTTTGACAACCATGACAAGGTTTGTTGAAGAAGAGCGAATTAATTCAGGGACGCTCAAAGCATTGGGCTATACGAATTGGGACATCAAGAAAAAATTTGTCGTTTACGGGATTGTATCCGGGACTCTTGGCACAGCCTTAGGCACAGTTTTAGGACACACCTTGTTACCAAGCGTTATTTTTAATGCCTATGCTGCTAATTCAGCACTTAGTAAAGTTTCTTGGCAGTTTTCACCTTGGTATTCTCTCATAGGCTTAGTGATTGCTTTATTGTGTACGACCTTATCTGCTTATATTGTCGCCAGTAATGAATTGCAAGAAAAAGCAGCGCAATTATTACAGCCGAAACCACCGAAAATTGGCTCTAGAATTTTACTAGAACGAGTAAAACCTTTGTGGAATCGGATGAGTTTTATCTCTAAAGTCACCGCACGTAATCTTTTCCGATATAAAAAGCGCATGTTTATGACGATCTTTGGTGTCGCAGGCTGTACGGCCCTATTGATTACTGGTTTTGGGATTCGTGATTCCTTATCTGGCTTGACAGAACGGCAATTTTCGAATCTTTTGACATATGATATGATTGTAGTCAAAGAAGACGAATTGTCAGATGAAAAAGAAACTGCAATCGATGAAAACTTACAAAATGATCAAATCAAGGCAAACACGACCGTTCATTATGAAAATATGACCATAGTTGGTGGGAAAAATGAAGACACGCAGACTATCTCTTTTCTCGTTCCACAAGCAGACAATTTTTCTAATTTTGTCCATTTAGTGGATCGTGAATCACAAGAAGAGTTATCTTTAGAAGATGATGGAGTCATTTTGACGGAAAAATTGGCCAAGCTCTTGGATGCTAAAGTTGGCCAGACTGTTACTTTGACTGATAGTGATGACCGTCCTGTCGAAATGAAAGTAACTGGAATCACGGAAATGTATATGGGCCACTATGCCTTTATGAATCAAACAGCCTATCAGAAAAGCTTTGATAAAGAAGCGAGTTCAAATGCAAATCTAGTCACTTTGGAAAATAGTTCTCAAAAAGTTCTCGATCAACAATCAGAAGACTTCATGGCACTTGATGGCGTGGTTAGTATAGTGCAAACTGCCGCTGTTAGTGAAGTGATTGATGCGGTAATGGACGGTTTAAATAGTGTCATTTTGGTCTTGATTACATGTGCGACCCTACTTGCGATTGTTGTCATCTATAATTTGACCAATATCAATGTTTCCGAACGGGTTCGCGAGCTTTCGACGATCAAGGTTCTCGGTTTTTACGACAAAGAAGTGACTCTTTATATTTACCGTGAAACCATTCTTTTATCAATGATTGGCATCCTAGCAGGTTTTGTCGTTGGTTTCTTCCTGCATGGAGTAATCATGTTATCCTTGCCACCAGATGAAGCGATGTTTAGCCCTGGTCTTCAGGGAACGAACTTTGCAATTTCTGCCGCGATGACGATGGCAATCACTTTGTTACTCATGATTGTCATGCATATAAAAATCAAACATATCGACATGCTTGAAGCCTTGAAATCGGTGGATTAGAAGATAAAAAGCAAACCAGAGATGGTTTGCTTTTTTGTTACTTTAAATTTGTTCAGAGAGTGTTGATGAGTTGCAACGTAAATAGGCTCCCTAAATAATGCTAGGGAACCTATTTTGTGAATCAAAAATAATAAATGACCATTATCAACGGAAGGTACCACGTCTCAGTTCTAAATGATTTGTAATTGTTGTCAGTCGAATGATTTTCTTTTTGTCTACTTTGAAATAAACAAGCAATAATACCTCATCTAAACTATGAAGTTTGCGAAATACTATCCAAGGTTCATCGGTCAACTCGTAATCTAGATAGTCATCAGGGGCTTTTCCATGAATGAACAATTCTTCCATAATATATTTTATTTCTCGTATTACTTCTTTTGTATCGGATTCATTTAATTGAAATAGTTTTTGTAAATTTTTTAATCGATAATCGAAAAGTCAAAAAGTCGCGTTGTATTTAAAGGCGACGCTTTCTTTTTTTAGAATTTTCGTTTAGACTAAAACTGAGGTGAGAAAAATGTATGTAGCAAATAAAAAACGCTATGAAAACATGCAATACAATCGGGTAGGAAATTCGGGATTAAAATTACCAGCTATGTCTTTAGGCTTATGGCATAACTTTGGGGATGTTGATCGTTTGCAAACACAAAAAGATATTCTTTTTTGTGCCTTTGATCATGGCATCACGCATTTTGATTTGGCCAATAATTATGGGCCACCAGCTGGAAGTGCAGAAAAGAACTTTGGTCGTATCTTACGCGAAGATTTTAAAAGTTATCGTGATGAATTAATCATTTCTTCTAAGGCGGGCTATTATATGTGGCCAGGTCCTTATGGAGAGTGGGGTTCTAAGAAAAATATCGTGGCTAGTTGTGATCAAAGCTTAAAACGTATGGGGCTTGATTACGTTGATATTTTCTACCATCATCGTCCCGATCCAGAGACACCAATCGAAGAAACTGCACAAGCATTGGATTTATTGGTTCGTCAAGGCAAGGCACTTTATATCGGAGTTTCAAATTATTCAGCAGAGCAAACTCGAGAAATTACCAAAGTTTTTAAAGAGTTAAGAACACCTTTTATCATCCATCAACCACGTTACAATATGATGGATCGTTGGATTGAAGATGGATTGACAGATGTCTTAGCCCAAGAACATTTAGGTGCTATCACATTTAGTCCATTAGCACAGGGAATTTTAACCGACCGCTATTTAAATGGCATTCCCGAGGATTCTCGTGCCGGACGTTCTTCTAGCCCATTTCTTTCACCAGAAAAGGTCGATGAGACGATTGATAAAGTTAGAAAACTAAATGATATTGCTAAAAAACGAGGTCAAACTTTGGCAGAAATGGCTTTAGCATGGAACCTACAAGAACCCACTGTGACAAGCGTTCTGATTGGCGCTTCAAGGGTGAGCCAGTTAGAAGATAATCTAAAAGCATTGAATAACCTTGATTTTTCTGAGGAAGAATTGAAAGAAGTTGACAAGATATTATTGTAATAATTGTCTCTTGTAAGAAATTTTATTTTTCTTACAGGAGATTTTATTTTGAAGGAATAGAAAATGCACACGTGAAACTTTTTTCTTGAAAAGGTACTTATCTGTTTTGATTTATGCTAAAATGAATAGGACAGTAAGGAAAACGCTTTTGCATCAGGAGGAAATGATGTGTTTAAAATTAAAAACAAGTTTCATCGCTCTAGTTTTTTCTATAGTATTTTTGTGCCCTTTGTATTAGTAGGGGGCCTTTTAATCATTAGCTTTGGGGTGTATACCTATAGAAAAACCTATAATAATATCCAAAGTAGTCTGATTACAGATCGGAAAAGCTACGTCAATCAGGTCAAAGGAAATCTTGATCAACGAATACAAACCGTAGAATTCTCTTTTACTACCTATAGCAATACGAATAGTTTTAGAGAAAGCATTGATAAACCACTAGACTATCGTAATTATAAAGACGTGAAAGAAATCAGTTCTGAACTTGCTTATATTGGAGTTATGGGAATAAATAACGCGACGTATCAGTTAGTCAGTCTTTCTCAAGGATGGGAAGTTAGCAATGGTAGTTTATATCAGCTACCTGATGAAACGATAGATCAATTATATCAAGAAGTGATGGAAGCACAGCGTTATTTGACATGGAAACCAACAGAAAAAGGCATTAAGATGATGCTTTTGTTACCAACATTTGAAACTGAACGTTCTGCTATTGGAATCGCTAATATTAATAATCGAGCAATTAAGGAATTAATTGATGATAATAATGAACAATTCTTTACAATTTTTGACGATCAAAACAATCTCATGTATCAAAATACCAAGAAACCGGTTGATAAAAATATCCAAGAAAAATTGGAATCTCTTACGGATAAAGAAGGATACTTTAGAGATGACAATGGGGACACGTATATCTATACAAAATCTGATTACAATCAGTGGGTTTATCTGTCACGTCTTCCTAAACAAAAAGTACGTTCAGCAGTGAGAAACCTAGAAATCAGCTTAGTTGTCATTATGATCCTTTTGCTCGTGGTTTTTGTGGCTGTCACTTATTTAGTAGCAAGTTCCGCTTCAAAGCCCATGCGAAAAATTCGTGCCGTACTCTCTGTTAACGAACCGGCAAATGGACGCGAAGCAGAAATCAATCAAATTTTGACAGGAATTGATACGATTATTGAAGAAAATACTGATTTATCGGTTCAATTGAAACAACAAAGACCTGAATTAGAGAATC
>DXDB01000008.1 GCA_019115705.1 Candidatus Tetragenococcus pullicola
CCAGTTTCCCATTTGGTCACTGCTTGTCTTGAAACATGTAATCTTTTTGCCAATTGCTCTTGCGAGAGATTTTGTTGTTTTCGACAGTCTCTTATTTTTTCTCCTAAACTCATATGAATCCCTCCTATCCTTTCAATTTTAGTATAGTCTCAGTCTTTCTTTCATACAAGAAACACCCGATAGCAAGTATGCTACTTATCGTTG
Organism: Candidatus Tetragenococcus pullicola; assembly: GCA_019115705.1. GTDB lineage: Bacteria > Bacillota > Bacilli > Lactobacillales > Enterococcaceae > Tetragenococcus > Tetragenococcus pullicola. The sequence continues at coordinate 205 of DXDB01000008.1, forward strand.
CTTGCATTGTTTTCCTTAAATCTCTCCGGCATATGTGCCACTACATACGCACTAAACATTTTCAACAACTCTTCCGTCTCTTCAGGCGTCAAATGCTCAATATCAAAATACTTTTCCAACAATGCCCCTTTTTGAATCAACCGTCGGGTCCGTTCTTTCCGATCGATATTCTCATTTGCTTGCGCTTTTAAAAGTCGTTTTTGAATGGTTAATTTTTCAATCTTCGCTTCAATAGTTTTTAGTTCGTCAGATGTATCATTCATCGTCTTTTCCTAACCCAGAAATTTCTTCTAAATGTTGTTTCAATATTTTTTCTAGTTTATTATAAATAAGTTCTTTGTTTTCTTCAATGTCTTCTAGTGAGATACCTTCTTCATCTAGTGTTGAAAGAACTAAATCACCAATCTCAATTTTTGATTTCTCAATGAGGTCTTGTTTTTTTGTTGAAGGTCTTTGATTTGTTGTTCAATGTCAGAGACAGTTTTTTTACGACGTTTTGCCTTTTTAGGTTTTGTAGTTACTGGAGTGACGGGAGATGTGTTTTCAGTTCTTTCTGGTTAATTATGACAGTTTCTGTAGGCATGGTTCGGTTTATAGTTGACATAAATTCTAAAAGGAAACTATAATACAAGTAGAAATGAAAGCGATTTACAAAAGAGGTGAAGAGCAAGTTGAGGGATCCTAAAAGTAATCATAAATCGAAAGGAAGTTTTTACGATGAACAAGAAAGTAATGCTTGGTGCTTCTCTTGGTAACTGTGTCCATGTGGCAGGGGTCATGCATTTTTTAAACCTTGCCCAAGAAGAAGGGTACGAAACAATTTTTTTAGGACCTGCCGTAAAAATCGATCGCTTGCTAGAAGCAATTGACCATTATCGACCGGAAACGGTGGCTTTGGGCTATCGTTTGACTCCAGAAAATGTAGTACCAATCATTGAAGAATTACGTGAAAAAAGTACAAAATTAAAAAAACAACCCATTTGGATTTTTGGTGGAACAGGACCAGTTGCTAAAGTAGTCGCTACACAACGTTTTTTTAATAAAATATTTGATGGAACTGAAGATCTAGACGATTGTATTACTTTTCTAAGACATAAAGATAAAAACAACGAATCCATTCAGTATGCCAATCGTTTGATTCCCCGTTTAGAGCAAAAGCGTCCCTATCCTTTGTTAAGACATCATTTTGGCTTGCCAGATTTTGAAGCGACAAGAAAAGGAATTGTTGAAATTGCCGAATCCGGTGTTTTAGACATTATTTCTTTGGGTATTGACCAAAATACGCAACAATTTTATTTTCATCCAGAAAAACGGGATCCTAAAATGGACGGTGCTGGAGGCGTTCCTGTTCATAATGACCAAGAATTTTGTTTGTTAAAAAAAGCAACACAAACAGGCAATCATCCTCTGTTGCGATGTTACAGTGGGACAGAAGATGTGATGCCATTTGCGAAAGTTTTAACTGAAACCATCGACAATGCCTGGTGTGCCGTGCCACTTTTTTGGTACAACGAACTGGACGGTAGAGGAGAACGCTCTTTAAATAAAGCAATGACAGATGCACATCATCTAATTAAATGGCATGCCAAACAAAACATCCCTGTGGAATTAAATGAGCCGCATCATTGGGGACTTCGTGATGCGCCGGATGTTATTTCTGTAGTAGCAGCTTGGCTAAGTGCTTACCATGCTAAAAAATTAGGAGTAAAAAATTATATTGCCCAATATATGTTCAACATCCCCAATAGTATGAGCTTTTCCATGGACTTGGCCAAAGTTTTGGCTCAGATTGAGATGGCAGAATCTTTTGCAGATGAAACGTTCAATATCTATCGAGAAACAAGAGTGGGATTGCCTTTTTTATCAGGTGATTTGGACCTAGCCAAAGGACAATTAGCCGCCTCCACTATGTTACAAATGAATGTTCATCCTAATATTATCCATGTAGTAGGTTATAGTGAGGCCGAACATGCAGCAACACCAGCCGTTATCATTGAAAGTACCAAAATTGTGCGCGGAGTGATCCGCTCTTGCCTTGAAGGAAATGCGGATGCCACGCAAGATGAAACTGTTCAACAAAGAAAAACAGAACTTTTGCAAGAAGCCTCTTATCTATTGGACTTTATTCGAGATTTCTATGCGGATCAGTCCGATGATCCACTCTTTGACCCTGGGATCCTGACAGATTGCGTTCGACGCGGAATTCTTGATGCCCCTCATTTGGTTAAAAATGATCGCTATAAAGGAATTATTGAAACACGCATGATTGCTGGAAAATGTGAAGTTTATGATTGTAAACAGAAGAGGCTCCTTCATGAAAAAGAACGACTAGAGTTGCTTTTTAAAGAAGGAAGATTAGCTGCAGATCTATTTAAGGAAAAAGTGTCAACTGGAGGTGAATACCATGTTGGATCAAAATAAAGTAGCTGTTATTAGTACTGGAAATGGTGGGCAATCGATTGCTGCTTATTTAGCTTTTCGAGGCTTTGAAACGTCCTTGTATGCTCGAGAACAAGCACGTGTCGCTATGTTTCCAAAAGATCATCTTTTTTCCATCGAGGGGGTAGTAAATGCTCGGGAAAAAGTGGGAACGATTAGTAACGAAATGGCTGAAGTAATCAAAGATGCTCATGTTATCATGGTAACCACGCCTACTCAATATCACGAATCCATTGCAAAACAACTTGCGCCTTGTTTACAAGAAGGTCAAATTGTTGTGTTAAATCCTGGTCGAACATTTGGAACTTATGCTTTTAAAAGAGCACTAGAAAAAGCAGGGTGTCTTCAGCACATCTTCTTGGCTGAGGCCGAAACGTTTATTTTTGCCTGTCGCTGTGAACAACCAGGCCAAGCATCTATCTTAGCAATCAAGAAAAATGTCTTAGTGGCCGCTCACGATCCAAGCGATACGCCATTTGTACTATCAAAACTTGATCGTTTATTCCCAGAAAGCTTTCAAGCAGCTAGAAATATTTTCGAAACGAGCTTTTCTAATATAGGGATGATTTTCCATCCACTCCCTGTATTATTAAACATCACACGAGTCGAAAAAAAAGAAGCTTTTTTGTACTATAAAGAAGGAATCACGCCCCTTGTAGCAACTATTTTAGAAGAATTGGATCATGAACGATTAGAAGTAGCCCAGGCTTATGCAACATTTCCTGCCACAGCTTTTGAATGGCTCAACCAGCACTATGGATCACTTGGAGAAACATTATACGAGCGGATCCAAAATACAGAAGCTTATGCGCATATTCTTGCACCAACGGACCTTCATACTCGGTATGTTTTTGAAGATGTTCAAACGGGCTTAGTTCCCATGTATTTTGCCGGACAATTTGCTGGTGTACAAACACCTGCTATTTTGGCAGCTATTCAGTGGGCGAGTGCCGTTTATCAACAAGACTTTTTACAAAAAGGGCGTAACGATCTTAGTCTCGATTTTAATCAAATTCATGCGGATGCTTTAGTTGCTGCCAGTGGTTTGTTACCAAGTTTGCGAATGGATAAAAACTTTGAACTAACTATTTCTGAAAAAAATTGGACAGCTTAAAAGTAATTAAAAAAAGCAATCTCTTTTTACCGAGAGATTGCTTTTTTGTGTAGATAAAAAGGAGCTAGGTTGCTGGTACAGGAACCAAAAAAGAGGCCTGACAAATGAAAATGCCGGTACAAGAAACAGAAAAGAGGTCCGACAAATGAAAATGCCGGTACAAGAAACAGAAAAGAGGACCGGCAAACGGAAATGCCGGTACGGAAATCGCAAAAAAAGTCTGAAAAATCTTTTTATTCTTTTCTTGCTTGTTTCTCTTGAATTCGTTATCTTAGATATTGTAGGAAAAAGGGAGGAAGATTTTATATGAGAACAGATCCTGAAAAATTTGTAGATAAAGTCAATACTTATTGGCAAACAACAATGAAAGAACAAAAAATTCGACCTTTTTGGGAACAAGCAGCTTATCACATTGGAAATCTTGCGACAGCTCAAACATTTAAAAATACCGACTATTTGACCTTTACGAAAGAATGGTCTGAAAAGAGTCAGTGGAAAGGCCACCCCAAGAATATCGATAAGGAAAATTGGACGTGGGGATATGGGGAAGAAGAAACAGATGCGAGGCTATTTGCTGATTGGCATGCTTGTTTTCAAGTGTATTTAACTTTATTTGAAATGGACGAAAAAAAGCATCCTGAGTGGATCAAGCAAGCACAAGAAGTCATTAACTATCAAGTAAGTACACTTGATGACAGTTATTGGTGGTGGGCGGATGGATTATTTATGGGAATGCCGGTCATGACGAAATTCTATCAACTTACAAAAGATGTTAAGTATCTAACGAAGATGCACGAATACTTTCTTTTTAGTTTGGAATTGATGTATGATGGCGAAAATGGTATTCCCACAAATGAAAACGGCTATACAAGTTCAGCGTATGTTGGTGGACCTTATGGAGGTAAAAAAGCCACTGTTTCTAATTTTTCTAATCCAGATAACTATCAACATCTATTTTATCGTGATGCCAGTTTTGCATTTCCAGCAAATCCTTTGCCCGGAAAATGGAAAGACGAGAAAAATTTCTGGGCACGTGGTAATGGATGGGTAGTGGCTGCTTTGATTCGAGTTTTACGTGAACTGCCAGATAATTGGCCGCATAAACCCTTCTATCAACAAATTTTCAAACAAATGGCACAAGCAATCAAAGAATGTCAACAAGTAGATGATGCTGGTAATGGTTATTGGACTCAATCTTTATTGGTTCCTGACTTTAGCAGAAGTGCTGATAATACTTTTGGTTATGAAACAAGCGGCAGTGCTTTTTTCACCTTTGCCTTATTGGCAGGCATTAATGATGGCTTGTTACCAGCCGATGAATACCAAGAAACAGCCCTAAAAGGATGGGATTATTTGAGCAATGTCGCTTTACATGAAAATGGGAAAATCGGATATGTGCAACCTGTGGGCGGGGCTGCTGGAAAAGCAGCCAGTTATGAAAATACACAAGATTTTGGTGTGGGCGCTAGTTTGCTTGCTGCTTGCGAATTATTTAAAATGAATAAAAATTAGGAGCTGAAGAAAAAATGGATCGTCAACAATGGATACAAACAATGGATGATATTTTTCACCCTGTCCTAGCTGCACTTAGTAAAGAGGAATTACATGAAAAATTACCGACCGAATTTCACCCAACGCGAGAAAAATTTGCATTATTAGAAGCTTTTGGAAGAACATTAACGGGGATTGCCCCTTGGTTAGAGCTTGAAACAATAACTAATCGTAAAGAAAAAGACTTGCAAGAAAAGTATCGTAACATGGTACTTTTAGGTTTAGACCATGCGACAAATCCGCGCTCAAAAGATTATATGAATTTTGAAGAAAGCGGTCAACCACTAGTGGACGCGGCATTTTTAGCTCATGGCATTATTCGTGCACCTCATCAAGTTGCAGGGGCGCTTTCAGAAGATGTTAAAAAACAAGTATGTGTAGCTTTGAAAAAAACGCGAACCACCATCCCTCCCAATATGAATTGGAATCTTTTTTCAGCTATGGTCGAAGCGGCGTTATATGTATTAGGAGATCCAGATTATGACTTGTTACGGGTTATTTATGCCTTGCGTCTTTTAGACACTTGGTATTTTGGTGATGGCATTTATGGCGATGGACCTCATTTTAACTTTGATTACTACAATAGTTACGTTATTCAACCGATGACGATTGATTTATTGGATTTGTTTTACGAAAAAAATGATGAAATTAAACAACTACGGGATAAAATGTTGCCACGCTTTACCCGCTATGCCGCTATTTTAGAGCGGTTGATTGCCCCAGATGGTAGCTTTCCAGTGATTGGTCGATCCATTGTGTATCGCTTTGGAGCCTTTCAAGCATTAGGTCAAGCCGCTTTACAGGATCGTTTGCCAGAAGAAGTAACCCCCGCTCAAGTACGTTGTGGTCTTTCGGCAGTGATCACTCGTTCACTTGAAAAGGAAACAACCTTTGATGAAACTGGTTGGTTGACTCCTGGTGTGGCAGGTTTTCAACCGGATTTGGCAGAGCCTTATATCAGTATAGGCAGTTTGTATTTATGCTCAGCCGTCTTTTTACCTTTAGGCCTTTCTTCAGAGCATGCTTTTTGGTCTAATTCAGAAGAAGCTTGGAGTGCAAAAAAGGTTTGGAGTGGCGAAAAACTTTCTATTGACCATGGGATATTATAAAAATGATTGAAAATAAGAGTCGTAAAACGTTTGAATGACGTTTTACGACTTTTTTGAATTTTTTTAAAAGAAACTTTTTGCTAAATTTGTGGTTATTCAATTAAAATATTGTCATGTAAATGTGATTTCGCTTTCATTAGAATGTTAAGTGAAGGAGGAATGAAAATGGATGCAGCTACAACAGTGAATAAGCAAAAGAAGAAAGTAAAAAGGAAACGACCGTGGAGAAAGGAATTTCAACGGAACTGGCCCTTATATGTTTTGTTGCTGCCAGCACTTGTTTGCGTAATTATTTTCAATTATGCACCAATGGGTGGCTTAGTTATGGCCTTTCAAAATTATAAACCCTGGTTAGGTATTTTAGGTTCTGAATTTATTGGACTGGAAAACTTTCGGCGGATTTTTGAATTTCCAGAGTCTTACCAAGCAATTATTAATACGATTATCATTGCCGTATGGAAAATTGTTTTAGGGCTGGTTGTACCCGTAATTACAGCACTCTTGTTAAATGAAGTACGTCAAGCAGGAATCAAAAAAGGGATTCAAACTCTCGTTTATTTGCCACACTTTCTTTCTTGGGTAACCGTGGCAGGAATGTTAAAAGATATTTTAGGTTTGGATGGTATTGTAAACGTCTTCCTGGAAAAAATCGGAATTGAGCCTATTTTCTTCTTGGGAGAAGCCAGCATGTTTCGTCAGATCGCGGTTGTTTCCGATTTATGGAAGGGCTTTGGTTTTGGAATGATTGTCTATTTAGCCGCTATCTCAAACATTGATCCGAATCTTTATGAAGCAGCAGAAATGGATGGTGCCAATCGTTTTCAACAAACTTTACACGTTACTTTGCCGGGAATGTTACCGATGATTATTGTCATGGCAACACTTAGCTTAGGGAATGTCTTGAATGCTGGGTTTGATCAAATCTTTAACTTATATTCACCACTTACCTACAGTACCGGTGATATTATTGATACTTATGTTTATCGGCAATCCTTATTAAACGGTCAGTATAGTTTTGGTACGGCTGTGGGATTATTTAAATCCGGAATTGGCTTAGTACTTACTGTCGTTTCTTACCGAATTGCCTATAAAGTGGCCGGGTACAAAATATTTTAAAAGGAGGAAAAACAAATGTATCATCAGTCAAAAAGTTACAAATTCTTTTCAGTTATTAACATTATCTTTTTAAGTTTACTTGCTTTACTTTGTGTTCTTCCTCTGGTCAATTTATTTGCCCTCTCATTTAGTAGTAAGGCTGCAGCAAACGGCGGATTGGTCACCTTTTGGCCTATTGATTTTACGGCAAAAGCGTATATTAAAACCTTTCAAAATGCAAATTTCGTTCGTTCGATTGGTATTTCCGTTGCCAGAACAGTTGTTGGAACAGCTTTTAGTATGTTTGTTATTACGACTGCCGGATATGCTTTGTCTAAAAATTTCCGCGGAAGAAATACGATTATGTGGTTGTTCGTCTTCACTATGCTATTTGGAGGTGGCTTGATTCCTTCGTATATCATTAATACAGGTTTAGGCTTGAAAAATAGTTTTTGGGTATATATTTTCCCAGGAGCTTTTAGTTGTTACAATATGATTTTGATTATGAATTTTTTCAAGTCAATTCCAATAGCTTTAGAAGAAGCCGCCTTGATTGATGGAGCTAGCTTTTTTACTGTCTTTCGTAAGATCTACTTACCACTATCTTTACCAGGCTTAGCAACCGTTGCTTTATTTATTATGGTAGGAAGTTGGAATGATTGGTTTACAGGGATTTTGTACATGTCTGATACAAAAAATTATCCATTAGCTTCATTCTTACAGGTCATCGTTGTTCAAAACAATACGCAAGATTTAGCCTTGGATCCAGCTTCAGCAGAACAAATGTCACAACGTACAATCAAAGCAGCACAAGTATTTATTGGAGCATTACCTATTTTGATGGTTTACCCTTTCTTACAAAAATATTTTGTAAAAGGAATTGTTATGGGTGCAGTAAAAGAATAAACATTTTAGGAGGAAAATTTGATGAGAAACAAAAAAGCGTTTGTGTCTGTCCTTATGTGTACAGCTTTATTATTAGCAGCTTGCGGTAGCGGTAAAGGAGACGATAAAGAAGCCGCAAAACCAGCAGAAAAAGATTCGTCAGGAAAATGGTCGGACATCACGATTACGACAGCTAAACAATTAGATGAAAATGCCGGAAAATATGATAAGGGTGACGATATCAATAACAATCCGATGATCAGTCTTGGTGAGGAAAAGAAAGGAATCAAGATCGATACCATTTTACTTGGTGGAGATGCAGATAACTATACGACTAAGTTACGTCTGGCCTTGACGGGTTCTGAAGAATTACCCGATGTTTTCCCAGTTTATGATACTCAAATGGCAGCAGATATGATCGAATCAGGAAGGGCTAAAGCCATTGATGAGGATATTGAAAAATATATGCCAGAACGTTTAAAAGAAATCTATGATCAATATCCTGAAACGTTCTATCCGGTGACTCAAGATGGTAAAACGTATGGTATTGCGAATACACCTGCTTTAGATGATGGTGAAGTTTTGATTATCCGTCAAGATTGGCTAGATAAATTAGAATTAAAAGCACCAACCAATATGGCGGAATTTGAGACAGTGATAAAAGCTTTTACAGAAGATGATCCTGATGGAAATGGCAAAAAGGATACCTATGGCTTTACTTACGGTGGTTCTGATATCTATAATACGGGTTGGGTAGCAGATCCAGTGATGCTTTTTTCTGCCAATTCTGGAAAAATGTTTCCGGGAACATGGCAAGAAGATGAAAATGGTGAATTACAATATGGTTCCATTGATGAAGGAAATAAAAAAACGCTAGAAAAAATGGCAGAATGGCATAAATCAGGCTATCTATTTAAAGAAGCAGCTGCCACTGGTGCTTGGGATGCTATGACTGAATTTACAGAAGGAAAAGCTGGAATCTTTATGGCTAGACCTTGGGCAATTGATTCAGTAAATGATTTGATTGTTAATAATCCGGATGCAAAAATTGGTGTATATCCGACCATTAATCAAGAAAATGGCGATCCAACTTTCCAAGGAGCATCTACTAACGATGGTTGGTTAATGTTTAATAGTGATTTCAACAATATGGAAGCTTTCTTTGATTATTATGATTGGTTGTATGATATTGCTTTTAGTACAGGAGATTTTAATTATGGTTATCTTGAAGGATACGACTATGATATTGTAGACGGCGAACCCGTTTTTGATTCCACAAAATTTGATCCGCCAGTAGAAGATCAATTTGCACCTGATAAAGCGCTATTGACAAAAAATCGTCCTTTTGTCGAACGTATGCAACCTTATCATGATATTGTAAATGGAAAAGATCCAGAAACTGGTGATGAATTAAAAGCTGTTTCCAAACTGGAACAAAATAAACCGGTAGTTGACGGATATGCGATCGCTTATGAAAATATTGATCAAATGTTACCGCCGTTGTTCAATGGTGCCCCAACTGAGACTATGACTAAGAGTTGGGAACAATTACAAACGATGGAAAAAGAAACTTATACTAATATCATTTATGGGAAACAAGATATCAGTGCTTTTGATGATTATGTAGCTAAGTGGAAGAGCCAAGGCGGCGACCAAATCACCGAAGAAGTCAATGAATGGTATAAGGAAGTAAATAAATAAAATCATACAAAAGGTGGAGAATCTTTTCCACCTTTTGTTATTTTAAATGTTATACTGAGAAAAAAAGGGGGGATGTATTCATGTCTGAAAAAATACGTAAAAATGGAGAAGTTTGGTTTGATAGCAACAATGAACCTATCCATGCACATGGTGGATGGATATTAAAACAGGAAGATTACTATTATTGGTATGGGGAAGATCGACGAGCTGATTATTATGTTAGCTGTTATCGATCCAAAAACTTAGTAGAATGGGAATTTCGCAACCATATTTTGACGACTTCTTCAAAAACAGAAGAGATTCGGGTACGTACCACGCGTCAATTACTCAATGAAGAGGGTAAAAAAGTAAATTTGGAAAGACCCAAAGTTATCTATAATAAACAGACGAAAAAATTCGTGTTGTGGATTCATTTTGAAAATGGAAAAGACTATAACGATGCCGCTTGTGCTATCGCAACCTGTGATACACCAGATGGGAATTTTACTTACCACGGGCACTTTAATCCTTATGGTTTCATGTCTCGTGATTGTACGTTATTTGTGGATGAAGATGAAACAGCTTACTTTATTTCTGCTGCTCGTGATAATGCGGATCTTCATGTGTATCGTTTAAGTGACGATTACCTCAACGTTGATGCTTTGGTTCATCGTTTATGGCAAGGTGAATATCGTGAAGCACCAGCTGTCATTAAAGCAAACGATGACTATTTGATGCTTTCTTCTTTTTGTACCGGTTGGGCACCGAATCAAGGAAAGTTTGCCGTGGCAAAAGCAATGGAAGACAAGTGGTCAGCCCTTTCTGAAATTGGGGATGAAACAACTTTTGGAAGTCAACCGGCCTTTATTTTAAATGTTCATGGACAATTATTGTACTTTGGTGATCGCTGGGGTGGGGATGAAGGGTATCTGAAATCCGGTTATGTGGTCTATCCCTTGGTAAAAGAAGCAGGAGAATGGCAGTTAAAACCAACAAAAGAAGTTATTTTTAATGAAAACCAAGTGACATTTCGTGATTAAAAATCGTTTTATAAAAAGGGAGTAGGAACAATCGATGAAGAAAACAAAAAATTTTTTATATCTTTTTGGTGTTTTTTTAGTCGTTGTTTTGCTCCTTGTGATCTTTTTTTACCGCTATACAACCAAAGAATTAAGTGAAAGTTATACGAAATCTGCTGAGAATCAGTTGATCTATGCCAATAATAATTTAGCAGAAAAAAGTCAAGAAGTGGAATTATTAGCCACTTCAGTCTTAACTGATACCACTGTTCGTTTTTTTAAAGATAAAATGGATGGCGAGACGTTGGATGATTATGAATATGTGCAAACCATCAAAAAAATTCGCGACCAAATCAACCAAGTCAAATACAATTCGATTGGAATCGAAGCCGTGCATGTTTATTGGCCGAATGAAGATCTCGTTCTTACCACAAAATCCAAGGATAAAGTCAAAGCCGATCCTTGGTTTAAAAAAATAAAGGTAAAAGGTCGAAACTGGGGAAACCATGGGAATAAGCTCTATTTTTCATCTTCTTATCCTTATGTTGATCCCAGTGATGAACAGCCTGATTTTTTTGTCATCATAGAGTTGAAGAGTTCGTATTTAAGAGAGATAAAAGAAAGCTCAATCAACCTACATGACTCGCATGCCTTGATCCGTTTACCAGATGGGACCACTTTGTTTGATTCAAGTAAAGTTGATCGTAAGCTTTTAGAGGCAATTTCTTTAACGACAAAGGAAACGGAATTAACATTGAATGGGCAAAAAATCAAAGTGTTGAGTCGTTACAATGAAAATAATAAACTTCAACCTTAATGATTTATGATATTGACTAAAATATTTTAAACAGTTGATCTAACAACGTTTTAAGACTTTTATACGTTCACCCATTAGGTGTACAAAAAGAACCCACTCCGTGATATTGTAAAGTCAGCAAAC